>CALRME020000415.1:0-3721 GCA_943369045.1 Sphingobacterium thalpophilum | reverse complement strand
GTGTTCGGCATGCGCCCCACGCAGGGCCGGGTACCGCTGGGGCCGGGGCCGGACGTGTGGATCGACCAGCTGGGCACCGAAGGCCCGATGGCGCGCAGCGTGCGTGACCTCGGGCGCCTGCTCGCCACGCAGGCCGGGCACGACGCGCGGCTGCCGCTGTCGCTGCAGTCGCCGCTGGGCTGGTCGCACGACGAGCCGGTGGATGCGGGCGCGCTCAAGGGCCTGAAGGTCGGCTGGCTGGGTGACCTGGATGGCCATCTGGCGATGGAAGACGGCGTGCTGGATGTGTGCCGGGACGCGCTGGGGCACATGCAGTCCGCCGGCGCCGTGGTGCAGGACATCGCGCTGGGCATGGCGCCTGAAGAGCTGTGGGAATGCTGGCTGACCTGGCGCCGCGCGCTGGTCGGGCCTCGTGTGGATGCGCTCATCCACCTGCCCGATGCACGCGAAGCAATCAAGCCCGAGGCGCTGTGGGAGTACGACTTTTCACTGGGCCTGGGCTACATGGACTTCATGCGCGCCAGCCAGATGCGCACGCGCTACTACCAGCACATGCGCGAGCTGCTCTCGAAGTGGGACGTCATCGCCCTGCCCTCGGCCCAGGTCTGGCCGTTTGCGGGGCAAGAGCGCTGGCCCAAAGAGATTGCCGGCCGCACGATGGACACCTACCACCGCTGGATGGAAGCGACCATCTACGCCACGCTGGGTGGGCTGCCCGCGATCAGCCTGCCCGCCGGCTTCCATGCCAACGGCCGCTGGCCCATGGGCGTGCAGCTGATCGCCGCGCACAGCGCCGACGCGCTGCTGTTGCGCGTGGCGGCGGCTTATGAGGCGGTGCGCGGGGAGTTCATCGCGCGGGCGCCGGGCTGAGCCCGATACCGGGTCAGCGCACCAACTGCGCCGAGCAGATCACCGTCCAGTCGGAACTCCAGGTCGGCGTTTCCCAGTTGTTGTACGTCAGCGGCGCCAGGTCGATGGAGAAGCCGAAGCCGGTGCCCGTGGGGATGTTGTACGTCATCGCATAGGTGGTCGCCGGACTGCGTATGGCGTTGCCCGTGAGCGTCGTCCGGGTGCCCTCCAGCGACACCAGGTTCAGGTCGTAGGTGCTGAAGACCGGCAGCTGGAAGCCGTTGATCGTCACGTAGAACTGGCCCACGGTGTTGACCTCCACGTTGCAGGCGGCGCCGTTGCGCAGGTAGCTGGGCTGCGCCGTGCGGGGTGTCAGGCCCGCGTAGAAGGCGGCGATGGTGCCGCGGTAGCTCGCCCCCTGCGGTGCGCTGAAGCGGCCGTCGAGCGTGGGGAAGCGCGCATCCACGGCAATGTTGTACTGCGAGGTGGGCACGCAAACCTCTTCGAACAGCGCGCTCGCGCTGTACTGGCGCACGTACACGGCCGTGCCATTGGTCACCGTGACTTCCTGGATCTCAACGAAGCTGCTTTCAAGCGGCTGGTTGGTGGCACTGCTGAGCGGGTGAAGGCGGGCGCGCTTGATCGGGGTGGGGTCAACGCCGTCGAGCTTTTCGTAGCGGTAGGTGATCGAGTTGTAGGTGAAGTTGCCGCTGGAGTCGATGCCGACGGTGCAGGCAGCGCCGCTGGACTGGTAGAACCGCCCGAGCGTGCCGTCGGCGTTGTGGTAGTGGAGGCTGCTCTTGCCTTCGAAGCCCAGCTGGGTCTTGAGGTAGTTGTGCTTGGGGCCCGTCAGCGAAAAGCCTGGCGTTGCCACAGTCGTCTGGCAGCTGGCCGGCGCGATGCGGCAGTTGAAGTCCGACAGTGCGCCCAGATCGCTGAGCTCGCCGTCCACGACCGGGCCGATCACGTAGACGCGGCCGTTCTTGAGCGCGATGTAGTTGCGGGTGGCGGGGAAGTAGCGGTAGTCGTAGCCGTCAAGCGTGCCGTCGGTGCCCGCACCGCTGAAGTACTGCGGGTAGCTGGCCACGGCCCAGGCCATGAGCGTGGCGCGGGTGGCGGGCGTGCCGACCACGGGCGCCGTGGGTGTGACAGGTGTGGCGGGGGTTGTGGGCGCCGTCGGCGTGGTGGGCGCGGTGGGCGCGGCGGGCGTGCTCGCGCATTCGCCCGGGTACATCTGGCAGCCGAAGCTGGCCATGGTGCCCAGGTAGAGCGAGTCGCCGTCGGTCAGGGTGCCGGTCACGTACACCATGTTGGTGTTGCGGTAGCCCATGTAGTTGCCGGTGGAGGGGTAGTAGCGGTAGGTGAAGTCGCCGTTCACGCCGGTCTGCACACTGCCGCTGAAGTAGCCGGGGTAGGTGCGCTCGGCCCAGGCGGCCAGATTGGCCCAGGTGACCACAGTGCTGGCCTGGGGCGCCTGCGGTGCCTTCCGCCTGGCGGATTCGATCGCGGCCGACAGGGGCGACTGGTTGCTGAAGGCCGAGCCATCGGCGGCGGGCTCGCTGCCACCGCAGGCGGACAACAGGGCGGCCAGGGCCAGTGACAACAGGGCTGTTGTGTGGGTGAATTGCGTGAACTTCATTGCGCGGAACTCCTTTGGACGCCGCGGCACAAAGCTCAGCCTTGCGCGCGGCAGCGCGAAGGTAACAGCTGCAGAGCCCGCCGGATGTCCCATGTTCATGGGGTGTACGAAAGAGTTACGGATTCGCCGCTGACGGCGTGATTGAGCGGAGTCCTACACGGCCCGGCCGCTTGCGACCCCACCATCGCTGCACCCAACACAGGAGAGCCGCCATGTCCGTCGCAGAAGCCACCGTCGAACCCATCAACACGACCGTCAGCGGCGAAGCACAGGCGCAGGCCCCGTCCCAGGCTCGAACCAAGGCCCTGGCCCTGGCCGGCCGCCGCGACTGGCTGGCACAAGTGTTGGCGCATCACCAGCAGATGGAAGCGGCGTTCGCCCGCGTCAAGGACGCGCCGGACGCCGGCACGCAGCGCGCCGAGCAGCACAACCTGGCCATCCTGATCACGGCCCACGTCATCGCCGAAGAGAACGTGCTCTACCCGGCCATGGCGCTGGGCAACGGCACCGAGCACGCCACCACGGGCTACAACGAGCAGGCGGCCGTGAAGATCCACATGGCCGCGCTGGAAAAACTGGCGCCCATGTCGGACGCCTACATGGCCAAGCTCGAACAGATCCGCGCCGAAGTGGCGCAGCACATGTGCGAGGAAGAAGGCATCTGGTTCCCCTTGCTCAAGGCCACCGCGTCGGAGACCGACCAGGCCATCATGACGCTGCGCTACCGCGAGGAGTTCAAGCACTACTTCGAGGGCGCTGCGGCCATGCTCGCCTAGTGATAGCCTGAGCGCCTTCCATAAAAGGAGCTCGCATGGTCTTTGATCACATCGGTTTCAACGTCACGGATTTCGACAAGACAAAAGCCTTCCTCATCGCCGCGCTCAAGCCGCTGGGCATAGGCATCACCATGGAAGACAAGGGCTGGGCCATGGTGGGCCGCCAGGGTGAAGGCAACTTCTGGTTCGGCTCGTTCGGGAATGCGCCGGGGCCAATCCACATGGCGTTCGCGGCAAAGAGCCGTGAGGAGGTCCGCCAGTTCTACGCCGCTGCAATCGCTGCCGGCGCGAAGGACAACGGCGCGCCCGGCCTGCGGCCCAACTACCACCCCAATTACTACGGCGCCTTCGTCATCGGGCCGGACGGCCACAACTTCGAAGCGGTGTGCCACGCGCCTGAATCGGCAGTGGGCGCATGAAGCCGCGCGTCACCCTGATCACGCTGGGCGTTGACGAC
>CALRME020000414.1:0-3722 GCA_943369045.1 Sphingobacterium thalpophilum | reverse complement strand
CATCCAAAAAGGCGAGTTCGTCTGCATCATCGGCCACTCCGGCTGCGGCAAGACCACCATCCTGAATGTGCTGGCGGGGCTGGACACGGCCAGCGGCGGCCACGTCTTCATGGACGGGCGCGAGCTGGCCGGGCCCAGCCTGGAGCGCGGCGTGGTGTTCCAGAGCCATGCGCTCATGCCCTGGCTGACGGTGCGCAAGAACATCGCCTTCGCCGTTGAATCGCGCTGGCCCGACTGGAGCCGCGCGCAGGTCAATGAACACGTAGAGAAGTTCGTCGCCATGGTCGGCCTCTCGCCCGCCATCGACAAGAAGCCCTCGCAGCTTTCGGGCGGCATGAAGCAGCGGGTGGGCATCGCCCGCGCGTTTGCCATCCAGCCCAAGATGCTGCTGCTGGACGAACCCTTCGGCGCGCTGGATGCGCTCACGCGCGGCACCATCCAGGACGAGCTGATGGCCATCGTGCGCGAGACGCAGCAGACGGTTTTCATGATCACGCACGACGTGGACGAAGCCATATTGCTGGCCGACCGCATCCTGCTCATGAGCAACGGCACGGAAACGCCGTCCGGCTACAAGCCCGGCGGCATCGCCGAGGTTGTCACCAATCCCCTGCCCAAATCGCGCAAGCGCGCGGAACTGCACCACCTTGCCGGCTACTACGAGCTGCGCAACCACATCGTCGACTTTCTCGTTCACAGGAGCAACACATGAACCGCATCGAAATCACCGAAAAAATCATCACCACCAAGGTGTCCAAAGGCATCCAGTGGTCCGACGTCGCCAAAAAGGTTGGCCAGTCCAAGGAATGGACCACGGCCCTGTGCCTGGGCCAGATGACGGCCACGGCCGAACAGGCCGGCGTGCTCGGCGAGATCTTCGGCCTGACGCCCGACGAGCAGAAGTGGCTGCAGGTCGTGCCCTACAAGGGTTCGCTGGAAACCGCCGTGCCCACCGACCCGCTGATCTACCGGTGGTACGAAATCGTCAGCGTCTACGGCACCACGATCAAGGAACTGATCCACGAGGAATTCGGCGACGGCATCATGAGCGCCATCGACTTCTCCATGGACATCACCCGCCAGGCCGACCCCAAGGGCGACCGCGTCAACGTGGTCCTGTCGGGCAAGTTTCTGCCGTACAAGACCTACTGAACCCGCTGGCCGTCATTCCCGCGCAGGCGGGAATCCAGGGCGTCCGTCTTCTGCTGTTAGTCCTCGCACCGCCAAGCCCCATGCGGGCGGGCTGTGGCGCGCAACCGGAGCGGCCGTCTTGCTGGACGCTCGACGGCTCCCCTGGGCTGGCCGGTTTTTCGGCCGCATCGCAAAAACTCCCTATGAGCGCCAAGGCGCTCTCCGGTCGGACACTTGCGATGAGTCAGAGCACGAAGTGCGCTAAAAGCGCACCGGCCGAAAAACCGGCCATCCCAGGCGCCCCAGACGCGCGCCACAGCCCGCCCGCATGGGGCTCGCCGGAGAGATTTGGTTGGTGTTCGAGGGGTTGGGCTCCGGAAACGCTCAAGCAGTATCCATGCGCCTCACGGGCCGAAAATGCTCCGGAAGGCGCGTGGATACTGCTTGTCCGGTTTCAAGATTGTCATCCTGGGCTTGACCCGGGATCCATCCCCCGCTGCCGGGTTTGCCGGCTCTTTTATTTGTCGCTTAGAGTGGACACTTCGCCCGATAACAAGATCGCACGCCGCTTCAGGAGGACACCAATGACCAGATTAGGCCGCAGCCGCCGGATTAGACCGCAGAGGGTGCGGCCTACATTACGTTATGCATCACTATGCGCGACGTAGCACGTAATCTCGGAATTTCCGTTGCCGCTGGCGTAGCAATTGCGGTGATGTATTTCGTCCTCTTCCTACTTGTGGCTGGCGGCATCGGCGGCGCCATGGGAACGACGTCGCCATTTGGCTTGCTTTTTGAGGCACTGCATTCTGTCCCTCTAAAAGTTCTTGGTATTCCGCAGGGCGGGTCGCTCCAACCAGCTAGCGTGTTCTGGGGATGCGTTGGCGCGGTAGTTACCTTCTTTGTGCTTGCAATGCGGGCTAAGCGCGGAAGCTTGGAAAGTGATGCATAACACGTCGGCCCAGAGGCGCCGGCCGACGGCCGCGCCTGGCCTCCAACGTTAGACGCCAGACAACAGGAAGGAACACGGTGAACATCGAGCAGTTCATGCAAGGCTACAAGGCAGCATGGGAGCAACGCGACGAATCCATGTTCGCCGCCCTCTTTGCTGCAGATGGCGAGTACCGCAACACTCCGTTTGCTGTTCAGCGTGGCCACGCGCAACTCGCCGAGTACTGGCAGCGCGTCAAGCTACAAGAAGACGTACACGTCAGCTACGAGGTACTCACGTCCACAGTTGGCGCAGGTATCGCGCATTGGCACGTCACATACCAGGTGGCCTCGGAGGAGCTCTTCCAGATCTGGGCCAGGTCCGCAGGCACAAACTTCGTAGCCCGGAGGCCGGGCGAACCGCTGCCTCGCATGGCCCTAGACGGCGTGTTGCAGGCCGAGTTCGCGGGCGGCTTGTGCACGCGGTGTCAGCTCTGGTGGCACAGTCTGCCCCAGGCGTCATGAGCACGAGCGCGACGGCGCTGACCCTTCCATCGCGCGAGCTGGGCTCGTTGCCGATGGGTCATTTCGCGGAACCTTGAGATGAGTACGGCAGATTCGCTCACCCCAGGCGCCTCCTTCATCCATATCGACATCGGGAGCCAGACACTCCGCCTCACCGAAGACGGGCAGGTTTCGCGTGAGTACCCGGTCTCAACGGGTGCGAACGGATATGGCTGCGAGGCAGGCAGCTACAGGACGCACATCGCCGAGCTGTTCGCACGCGTTTCAGCGGGGATGGGAGTGTTCATTGAGGCGGGTACCTCGTGCAAAGACGGGATCCCGGATCAAGTCCGGGATGACAGATAAGCAGTATCCATGGGGCTTTCAGGCGCTTTTCGGCCTGCAGGCCGCGCCAATGCTGCTTGCGGGGGTTTGGGCCCTAGAGCAGGTGTTCGGCCCTGGGCGTGGCGCCGCGCAGGTAGATGAGGGCGCCGTCGTCGGAAGTGCTGTCGGCGTCCAGCACGTTTTGCGGCACATGGTGGAAGCTGCCGGGCGGCAGCACGATGGAGCCTATGCGCAGCGTGCCCTCGATCACCATGCATTCCTCGTCCACCGGGTGCCGGTGCGCGGGCAGCACGGCGCCGGGCGCAAACTTCAGCAGGTAAGACATCACGCCGCCCGACTCGAGCAGCACCTTGCGTTCGATGCCGGGCAAAAAGCTGTGCCAGCGGCCATCGGCCGGCGTGATCGTGGTGTGGTGGCGCACCGATTCCTGGGCGATCGCCCGCATCAGGCGCCGGCGCACGCGTTCCACGGCGGCGTCGTCGCCGGCCGCATCCGGGGCCTGGGCGCCGGACAGCGCCTGCACGATGTCGTCATCGAGGGCCGGGGCGGGGCGGGTGTCTTTGCCTGAACTCATGGGGTCCTGCTTTCCAGCGGCGCCGGGGCGCGCTTGCCGCGTTCAAGCATGGTTTCGCGCAGCTTGCGCTGCGAACGGGTGAGCAACGACTTGACGGTGCCCAGCGGCAGGCCGGTGAAGGCCGCGATCTCGCTGTGCGTCAGGTCGCGCAGGTAGGCCAGGCCCAGCACCCAGCGCTCGTTGGCCGACAGGCCGTCCAGCGCATCGCGCAGCTGGGTGCGCTCCTGCAGGCTGGCCA
>CALRME020000413.1:0-3737 GCA_943369045.1 Sphingobacterium thalpophilum | reverse complement strand
GTGTGTCCAGCGTCTCGCGCTTCTTGAACTCGATGATGGTGGCGGCCGGCGCCAGCAGCGCTTCGACCGAAGCCCAGTCGTGGGCGGCGCGGCGGCCCCACTGGAACGCGGCCTTGTTGTTGTCCACAGCGACCGCATTGAGCTCGATGGCCCGCAGCAGCGACTCGCGACCCAGCGGGATCCAGCCCTTTTGCCAGGCGTAGCCCAGCATCATGGGGTTGGTGTAGATGCTGTCGCCCATCAGTTTTACGGCGGCGGCATCGGCGTCAAAGGTTGAAACGCCTTCCGGCCCCACGGCCTGGACAATTTCGGCGGCGCAGGCGTCGGCCGGGTTGGCCCAGTTGGCGTTCTTCACAAAAGCCGCCGTCGGTGTGCTGTGCGAATTGAGCGCAACGTGGGTGCGGCCGGCGCGCATGCGCAGCATGGTTTCCTTGCCCGCCGCCACGATCGGGTCGCAGCCGATGATCAGGTCGGCGCCGGCCATGCCCACGCGGGTGGTGCGTATGTCGTCGGGGTGGTTGCCCACCAGCACGTGACTCCAGGTCGCGCCGCCCTTTTGCGCCAGGCCGCCTGCATCCTGCGTGACGATGCCCTTGCCCTCGATGTGGCCGGCCACGCCCAGCAGCTGGCCGATGGTGATGACGCCGGTACCGCCCACGCCCGCCACCACGATGCCCCAGGCGCCGTCGATTTGCGGCAGCACCGGTTCGGGCAACTCGCCCAGCGAGAAGGGCGAAGGCGCCTTGTCCTTGGACTTCTTCTTCAGCTGCCCGCCTTCAACAGTAACGAAGCTGGGGCAAAAGCCCTTGAGGCAGCTGGTGTCCTTGTTGCAGGTGCTCTGGTTGATGGTGCGCTTGCGGCCGAACTCGGTCTCCAGCGGCTCCACCGACAGGCAGTTGGACTGCACGCCGCAGTCACCGCAGCCCTCGCAGACCAGGTCGTTGATGACGACGCGCACCGCAGGGTCGACCATGGTGCCGCGCTTGCGGCGGCGGCGCTTCTCAGTCGCGCAGGTCTGGTCGTAAATGATGACCGTGGTGCCCTTGATTTCGCGGAACTCGCGCTGTACCGCATCGAGCGTGTCGCGATGGACGATGGCGATGCCCTCGGGCAAGCCCTTCACATCGTCGTACTTCTCAGGTTCGTCAGTGACGATGGTGATCTTGACCACGCCTTCGGCGCGCATGCTTTGCGCGATCTGCACCACCGAGTGGCCTTCAGGCCGCTCGCCGACCTGCTGGCCGCCGGTCATGGCCACCGCGTCGTTGTAGAGGATCTTGTAGGTGATGTTCACACCCGCCGCAATCGACTGGCGCACGGCCAGCGAGCCGCTGTGGAAGTAGGTCCCGTCGCCCAGGTTGGCGAAGATGTGCTGGTCGGTGGTGAAGGGCTGCTGGCCGGTCCATGGCACGCCTTCGCCGCCCATCTGGGTGAAGCCGACGGTGGAGCGGTCCATCCAGGTGGCCATGAAGTGGCAGCCGATGCCGGCCATGGCGCGCGAGCCTTCGGGCACCTTGGTGGAAGTGTTGTGCGGGCAGCCGGAGCAGAACCAGGGCGCGCGGTCGCCCTTGACTTCCAGAACCTGCATGGAACGTTCCTTGGCCTCCAGGATGGCGAGCTGTGCATCGATGCGCGCGGCCATGTCGCCGTCCAGGCCCAGCTTCTTGAGGCGGTGCGCGATGGCGCGGGCGATCAGCCCCGGCGACAGGTCGGCATTGGCGCGCAGCAGCGTATGGGCCGTCGGGTTGGGCATGGACCATTCGCCGCCCGAGAAGTCGCCTTCGACTTCATTGAACTTGCCGATCACGTTGGGCCGCACGTCGGCGCGCCAGTTATAGAGCTCTTCCTTGACCTGGTATTCGATGACCTGGCGCTTTTCTTCCACGACCAGGATTTCGCGCCGGCCGGTGGCGAATTCGCGTGTGCCCTGCGCTTCCAGCGGCCAGACCACGCCCACCTTGTGCAGGCGGATGCCCAGCTGGCGGCAAGCGGCGTCATCGAGCCCCAGGTCGAGCAGCGCCTGGCGCGTGTCGTTGTAGGCTTTGCCACTGGCGATGATGCCGAAACGGTCATTCGGGCCTTCGATCACGTTGTAGTTCAGCCGGTTGGCTCGGATGTACGCCAGGGCCGCGTACCACTTGTAGTCGAACAGGCGGGCTTCCTGCTCCAGCGCGGTGTCGGGCCAGCGGATGTGCACGCCGCCGGGAGGCATCTGGAAATCGGTCGGGATCTTGATTTCGACGCGCTCGGGGTCGATCATCGCCGTGGCGCTGGACTCGACGATCTCCTGGATGGTCTTCATACCCGCCCAGACGCCCGAAAAGCGGCTCATCGCAAAGGCATGGACACCCAGGTCCAGGATTTCCTGCACGTTCGCCGGGAAAAACACCGGCAGGCCGCAGGCCTTGAAAATGTGGTCGCTCTGGTGGGCGGCGGTGGAGCTCTTGGCCACGTGGTCGTCGCCGGCCACCGCGATCACGCCGCCCCACGGCGTGGTGCCGGCCATGTTGGCGTGCTTGAAGACGTCGGAGCAGCGGTCCACGCCGGGGCCCTTGCCATACCAGATGCCGAAGACGCCGTCGTACTTGTTGGTGCCTGCGGGGGAGAAGCCCAACTGCTGCGTGCCCCACAGCGCGGTGGCTGCGAGTTCTTCGTTGACGCCAGGCTGGAACACGATGTTCTGGGCCTTGAGGTACTTGCTGGCCTTCCACAGCGCCTGGTCATAGCCGCCCAGCGGCGAACCACGGTAGCCGCTGATGAAGCCTGCTGTGTTCTTGCCCACCTGCGCATCGCGCAGCCGCTGCAGCATCGGCAGCTTGACCAGCGCCTGCACCCCGCTCATGAACGCGCGGCCGTAGTCGAGCGAATATTTGTCGTCGAGCGTGACGGTTTCCAGCGCTTTGCGGATGTGCTCGGGCAGGGGGGCGTTCATCGTGCGGGTCTCTTTCCTTGTTTTGGGGAATTCCGGCCTTGTGGGCAGGTGTTCGCGCCGCGGGCGCCCGGGTAGGGAATTGCCTCTAGCTGGATGCAAAGTGTATGCCCGCACGCCAGATATGTCTTTGCGTTCTATGCCCGAATAACCTCGCTTTGCGCAAGATCCTTTCTTAAAATGTCTGCTTATGGAAAAACTCGACAAGTTTGACGTTGCCATCCTCAACGAACTGCAGGCCGACGCCCGGCTGACCAACGCTGAACTGGCCCAGCGCGTGGGCCTGTCGGCCGCGCCCTGCTGGCGGCGCGTAAGGGCCCTGGAAGAGAGCGGCTTCATCAAGGGTTATCGCGCCGAGATCGACCGCCACAAGATCGGCTTGGGGGTGCTGGCCTTTGTGCGGCTGGATGCGAACCGCAACACCGGCGAGTTGACACGCGAGATGGAAGAGGCGATCCGCAAGATCCCCGAGATCGTCTCGTGCCACTACATCAGCGGCGCCGGCACATTCGAGCTGCAGGTGGTCTCACGCGATCTGGACACCTTTTCGCAGTTCGCGCGGCAGGTGCTGATCAACCTGCCTAATGTGAAAGACCTCCACACCAGCTTTTCGCTGGGGGAGGTCAAGGCCAGCAGCTCGCTGCCGCTGGCGCACCTGCGCAAGGCTGATCAGTAGCTGTTGAGCACCGCCGTGCCGTCGGCAGCGATCAGGCCGCCGTCATTGCGCGTGATCACGATCGTGGCCGAACGCGGTCGGGCCAGCGCGCCGCCCGGACCGTAGCCGGCGTTGCCCGGCCAGTGGCTGAGG
>CALRME020000412.1:0-3757 GCA_943369045.1 Sphingobacterium thalpophilum | reverse complement strand
CATTGCCCGGGTGCGTAGCGGCCCTCCAGGTAGACCAGGATGGCGTTCGAATCGGCCAGCGTCAGGTCGCCGTCCTCGATCACCGGCACCTGGCCGAAGGCGTTCTTCGCCAGGTAGGCCGGCGCCTTGTGCTCGCCGGCACGCAGGTCAACCTCGACCAGTTCGACCGGCAGCCCGATCAGGGAGCAGAAAAGCTCGACGCGATGGCAGTGGCCCGACAGGGCCATGCGGTGCAGCCTGACAGGCTGGGAGGGGCGGGTTGTGGTGTTCATGGACGCATTGTGTTTAATCCCATTGAATCAATAAATGGTGATCCATGCAGATCACTACTGCGCATACCGGATTAATATGCCCGCATGGACAAATTCCGCGCGATGCAGACTTTCGTGGCGATTGCCGACCATGGCAGCTTGACCGCCGCCGCCCGGGCGCTCGAGTCCTCGCTGCCGGCCGTAGTGCGCGCCCTTGCTGCTTTCGAGGCGCAACTGGGCGTTCGACTGTTCAACCGCACCACGCGGCGCATCTCGCTGACCGAAGAAGGCCGCCAGCACCTGGACAGCTGCCGCCGCCTGCTCGACGGGCTGCAGGAGGCTGAGGATTCGCTCAGCAACAGCGCCAGCGAACCGGCCGGCCACCTGACCATCACCGCGCCGGTGCTGTTCGGCCAGATGCACGTGGCGCCCGCAGTCACCCGCTTCGTCCAGCAGCACCCCGGCATGCGCTGCAGCGTGATGCTGCTGGACCGCGTCGTTAACCTGCTGGAAGAAGGCATCGACGTGGGCATCCGCATCGGGCTGCTGGACGACTCGTCCCTGGTGGCCCTGCCTCTGGGCCAGATCCGCCGAGTGGTCGTGGCCAGCCCCGCCTGCCTGCGCCGCTGGGGCACGCCGAAGCACCCGCGCGACCTGCTGGGGGTCAACTGCATCCGTATGGCGGCAGGCCCGCCGACCTGGGGCGCTTTCCAGGAAAACGGCAAGGCCTTCCGGTTGCCCGTCACCGGCAACCTGGACTTCAACCATGTGGCGCCCGCCGTCCAGGCCTGCGCCGACGGTGCGGGCTTCGGCATGTTCTTTTCGTACCAGGTAGCCCCATTCGTGCAGGACAAGCGGCTCAAAGTCATACTTGAAAGATTCGAGCAGCCGCCACGACCCATCAGCGTGGTCTACCCGCATGCCCGGCTGCTCCCGGCGCGCACGCGGGTCTTCATCGAGTGGATTCGCAATGACATCACGGCCTTCCGGGCCGCGACCTGAACACCAAGGACACCATGGCTGAATTTGACTGCGACCTTTTTGTCATCGGCGCCGGCTCGGGCGGCGTTCGCGCGGCCCGCATGGCGGCGCAGCGCGGCGTGCGCGTGATCGTGGCCGAGGCGGCCGCCCTGGGTGGCACCTGCGTCAACGTGGGCTGCATCCCCAAGAAGCTCTACAGCTACGCCGCCCATTTCGCCGAGGCATTCGAGGAGGCCGAGGGCTTTGGCTGGGACATTGAAAAGCCGAAGTTCGACTGGGCTCGCCTCAAGGCCAACCGCGCGAAAGAGATCACCCGCCTGAACGGCGTCTACGAGCAGTTGCTCAAAGGCGCGGGTGCCACCATCGTGCGTGGCTGGGCCACACTGGTGGACGCGCACACGGTGCACGTGCGTACGGCCGCAGGCGACCGGCATTTCACGGCAAAGGACATCCTGATTGCCACCGGCGGAACGCCCCTGGTTCCGGCCGTGACGGGACGCGAGCACGTGCTCACCTCCGACAGCATGTTCGACCTGGACCCCTTTCCCAAACGCCTGCTGGTGGTGGGCGGCGGCTACATCGCCTGCGAGTTCGCCTCCATCTTCAACGGCCTGGGCAGCCAGGTGACGCTGGTGCAGCGCGGTGCGAAGGTGCTCAACGGCTTCGATGCCGACATCTCGGCTTTCATCGCGCAGGAGATGCGCAAGACCGGTGTGGACCTGCGCCTGAACGAAACCGTGGCCGGCATCGCGAAAACCTCGCACGGCCTGCAGGTCACGCTGGCCGGCGGCGCGCAGGTGACAGCCGACACGGTGCTCTATGCCACCGGCCGCTACCCCAATGTGGAAGGCCTGGGCCTGGAAGCAGCAGGCGTGGAGTGCAACGACAGGCACGCCATCAAGGTCAATGCGCACTACCAGACCAATGTGCCTTCGATCTGGGCGCTGGGCGACGTCTCCAGCAAGAAACAGCTCACGCCCGTTGCCCTGGGCGAAGCCATGGTGCTGGTCGACCACCTGTTCGGCGCCGCGGAGGGAAAGGCGAAGCGGGCGCTGAGCTACGACTACATCCCCACCGCGGTGTTCACCCATCCCAACATCGGCACGGTGGGCTACACGGAGGAAGAAGCACGCGCGAAGTTCGGCAAGGTCACGGTGTTCCGCAGCGAATTCAAGTCGCTCAAGCACACGCTGTCGGGCAGCACCGAACGCACGCTGATGAAGCTGCTGGTCGACACGGCCAGCGACCGCGTTGTGGGCCTGCACATGGTCGGGCCCGATGCCGGCGAGGTGGTCCAGGGCTTTGCCGTGGCCATGAAAGCCGGGGCAACCAAGGCGGTTTTTGACGCCACAGTAGGGATACACCCTACGGCAGCTGAGGAATTTGTCACGATGCGGGAGCCATCGGCCGACTAGCTGTGTAACAGGGCGCAGCTTTACCAAGCGTTAGCTGATTTTTTCCGCCGCCGCGCGTTCACTACTGTGTAGTGGAGAGAAGTCATGCGCGCGCCTCGTTTGTTTCATCACATCTTTCACGGGCTGACCGGCCTGCTGCTGGCCACGCTGGCGGCACACGCCATGGCGCAGTCGGACCCGCCCTCGCGGGTGGGCCGCATCAACCTGCATGAGGGGTCGGTGGCGTTCTCGCCGGCCGGCGACGCCGAGTGGACCGATGCCGTTCCCAACCGCCCGCTGACTCAGGGCGACCGGCTGTGGACCGACAAGGGCTCGCGCGCCGAACTGCATGCCGGGGCCATCGCGCTGCGCATGAACGCCCGCACCCGTCTTTCCATCGTGGCGCTGGACGACCGGGCCACGCAACTGATGGTCACGCACGGCGGCTTGCAGGCACGGCTGCGCGACCTGCCCGAGGGCGACAGCTTCCAGCTCGATACACCCCATCTTTCCCTGCGCGCGGTTCAGGCCGGCGACGTGCGCGTTGACGTCGACCCGGACCGCGCGACCACACGCGTCACGGTCCACTCGGGCACCGTCATGGCCTATGGCGAAAGCGGCCAGACCCTGGCCATGGGCGGCGGCCAGCAGGTGGAATTCCAGGGCCGCGCGCTGGCGCAGGTCTCGGCGCAGGAGGCGCCGCCGCTGGACGTGTTCGACCGCTGGGCCGCCGAGCGAGACCGGCTGGAAGACCAGCTCGTGTCGGCACGTTACGTGCCGCGCGACGTCACGGGCTTCCAGCAGCTGGACGTCTGGGGCAAATGGGTGAAAGACCCGGCCCTGGGCCCGGTCTGGCTGCCACGCGACGTGGACGCCGCGTGGATGCCTTTCCGCTATGGCCGCTGGGACCATGTGGCGCCCTGGGGCTGGACCTGGATCGACGAGGCGCCCTGGGCCTTTGCCACGTCGCATTACGGCCGCTGGACGCAGCTGAATGCGCGCTGGGCCTGGGTGCCCGGCCGCATGGCGGCGCGTCCGGTGTATTCGCCCGCCCTGGTCGGCTTCATGGGCAATGGTGCGGCAAAGGACGCGGCCAATCCGCAACTGGGCAACGGCCGGCCCGGCGTAGCC
>CALRME020000411.1:0-3761 GCA_943369045.1 Sphingobacterium thalpophilum | reverse complement strand
GCCCTGGTAAGCCTTGCCGGGCCACACCGTATCGCCTGAGGTACGCGCTGCGATGCACAGGTGCGTGAGCGCCATGCCGGCCAGGGCGCGTCGGCCCGAGGAGACCGGGTCGGGGCTGTAGCCGCCGTTGTCGCGGTGCTGCCCATAAGCCCATTCCCAGTCGGCGCGCAGCTCGATGGCCATCTGCTCACGCAGGGCTTCGCGCACCGCGTGGATGCGCTGCGGGTCGACCACGTCCATCTGCTCGGCGATGTAGGTCTCCGCCGGCAGGGTGAGCACCAGTTCCTTGAAGGCCGCGTCCAGCGTGGGGTGGCGCAGGATGCTGCGCATGGCCTCCACATAGGGCGCGTCCAGCTTCAGGCTGTCCTTGCTGAAACCTGTGTCGCCGGCAAGCCTGAGCGCGCGGTTCACCGCCAGGCGCTGGCCTGCTTCCCAGCGGTTGAACGGGTCGCTGTCATTGGCCAGCAGGGCCAGCAGCTGTTCGTCGGTGTAGCCGAATTCCAGGATCACCGGCGCGGAAAAGCCGCGCAGGATGGAAGGCACGGGCTCGCTGTCAACGTTGATGAAGGTGTAGGTTTCGCTTTCCTGCGTCAGCACGAAATTGCGCGAGCCGGTTTCGGCGTTGGCCCAGTGCGCCAGCTGCAGCGGCAGTTCGCGGCCATCGGCGCCCAGCAGGCCCAGGCCGACCGGGATGACGAAGGGCTCCTTGGCCGCCTGGCCCGGTGTGGCCGGGCAGCTTTGCGACAGCGTCAGCGTGTAGGTTCGGGCATCGGCGTCGTAATTGCCCGTGGCCTTGACGCGTGGCGTGCCGGACTGGCTGTACCAGCGCTTGAACTGCGGCAGCAGGCGTGCCAGGTCCGAATCGGGGTTGGCGTCGGCGATTGCCTGCGCAAAATCGTCGCAGGTGACGGCGTGGGCGTCGTGGCGCTCGAAGTACAGCGTCATGCCGCGGGCAAAACCTTCCCTGCCCACCAGGGTCTGCATCATGCGCACCACCTCGGCGCCCTTTTCGTAGATGGTGACGGTGTAGAAGTTGCTGATTTCCAGGTACTGGTCGGGCCGTACCGGGTGGGCCATCGGACCGGCGTCCTCGGGGAACTGCGCGGTACGCAGCACGCGCACGTCCTCGATGCGCTTGACGGCCCGGGCCGAGGCTTCGCCGCACAGGTCCTGGCTGAATTCCTGGTCGCGGACCACCGTCAGGCCTTCCTTGAGGCTGAGCTGGAACCAGTCGCGGCAGGTGACTCGGTTGCCGGTCCAGTTGTGGAAGTACTCGTGGCCGACCACGCTCTCGATGTTGGAAAAGTCGGTGTCGGTGGCCGTCGCCTGGCTGGCCAGCACGTACTTGGTGTTGAAGACGTTCAGGCCCTTGTTTTCCATCGCGCCCATGTTGAAGTCGCTGGTGGCGACGATCATGAAGCGTTCCAGGTCCAGCGTGAGGCCGAAGCGGGCTTCGTCCCAGGCCACCGAGGCCATCAGCGAATTCATGGCGTGTTCAGTCTTGTCCAGGTCGCCGGGGCGCACGTAGACCTGCAACAGGTGCTCGTTGCCCGCGCGCGACGTGATGCGCTGCTCGCGCGCCACCAGCTGGCCGGCGACCAGCGCGAACAGGTAGCTGGGCTTGCGGTGCGGGTCCACCCACCTGGCGAAGTGGCGGCCCTCGTCGAGGTCACCCTGCTCAACCAGGTTGCCGTTGGACAGCAGCACCGGGTACTTCGCCTTGTCGGCGCGCAGTGTGACAGTGAACATGGACATCACGTCCGGGCGGTCCAGGAAATAGGTGATGCGGCGAAAGCCCTCGGCCTCGCATTGCGTGAAGAACGAATCGTTGCTCACGTACAGGCCCATCAGCTTGGTGTTCTTCGCCGGCACGCAGGTGGTGAAGATCTCCAGGTCGAAGGGCGCCTCGCCCTCGGGCAGGTTTTCCAGCACCAGCTGGTTGCCTTCCATCTTGAAGGACGTGCCCTGGCCGTTGACCAGCACGCGCGCCAGGTTCAGCTCTTCACCGTCCAGGCGCAGCGGCTGCGCGGCGACGTCCGGGTTGCGGCGCAGTGTCATCTTGTTGAGCACGCGCGTCTTGGCCGGGTCCAGGTCGAAACACAGCTCGACCGTGTCGATCCAGTACGCGGGCGGCTGGTAGTCCGATCGGTGGATCACGGCGGATTGCCCTTGTCCGTCACGTTGCAGCATGGAGTTTCCCCAAAAAATCGGATGAGATGAGTTCGTTGTAGTCGCGCACCTGCGCCACCACGTGTGGACCCGAGAGTTGTTCAGCGCTGTGGCTGGTGCACACCGCCACGGCGCGCATGCCGGCGCGGCGCGCGGCTTCGATGCCGAAGGGCGCGTCTTCAAACACGATGCATTGCGCAGCCGGTGCGCCCAGGC
This sequence comes from Sphingobacterium thalpophilum, assembly GCA_943369045.1. GTDB lineage: Bacteria > Pseudomonadota > Gammaproteobacteria > Burkholderiales > Burkholderiaceae_C > Ramlibacter. The sequence goes on along the minus strand of CALRME020000411.1, from coordinate 1,376 downwards.
GCCGCGCGGCCTCCAGGAAGATGGCCGGCTCGGGCTTGCCCGGAAAGCCTTCGTCGCCGCCCACCACCGCGTGCGGCTGGGTTTCCAGCGCCAGGTGCGTGAACGCAAAGGCAATGTTGTGCTTGTCGCCCGCGGTGCCGACGCCGAACTTGAAGCCGCGCGTCAGCGCCTGCGAGGCAAAACTCTTGAAGCCACCCACTTCAGCGAACACGGGAGTGAAAAGCTCGCGGTAGATCGCTTCCTTTTCGTGGATCAACGCCTGCGATTCTTCGTCGGCAATCTCGCGCTGGAACAGCTCGCGCATGCATTCCGTGCCGGTTCGGCCCGTGGTGCGGCGCAAGAGTTCGGCGACGTCGATGTCGACCTTGTGCCGGCGCGTGAACTCGATCCAGCTCTTCGCATGCCAGGGCATGGAATCGATCATGGTTCCGTCCATGTCGAAGATCAGCGCGCTGGTCGTCACGGGGCCGGACATCAGACGCCCTGCTTCAGGCTGGCCGTGATGAAGGGGTCGAGGTCGCCGTCCAGCACCTTCTGCGTGGCGGAGATTTCAACGCCGGTGCGCAAGTCCTTGATGCGGCTGTTGTCGAGCACATAGCTGCGGATCTGGTGGCCCCAGCCCACGTCGGTCTTGGTGTCCTCAAGCTTTTGCTGCTCTTCCTGGCGTTTGCGCATCTCGAAGTCATACAGCTTGGAGCGCAGGCGCTGCCAGGCGATGTCGCGGTTGCCGTGCTGGCTGCGCCCGTCCTGGCACTGCACCACGATGCCGGTGGGGATGTGTGTCAGGCGCACGGCCGAGTCGGTCTTGTTGATGTGCTGGCCGCCCGCGCCCGAGGCGCGGAAGGTGTCGGTGCGCACATCCGCCGGGTTGATGTCGATGACGATGGAGTCGTCGATCTCGGGGTAGACAAAGACGCTGGCAAAGCTGGTGTGGCGCCCGCCCGATGAGTCGAACGGCGACTTGCGCACCAGGCGGTGCACGCCGGTCTCGGTGCGCAACAGGCCGAAGGCATATTCGCCTTCCACCCTGATCGTGGCGCCCTTGATGCCTGCTGTGTCGCCGGCGGTTTCTTCCTCGATGCTGGCCTTGAAGCCCTTGCGTTCGGCGTACTTCACGTACTGGCGCAGCAGCATGCTGGCCCAGTCGCAGGCTTCCGTGCCGCCGGCGCCGGCCTGGATGTCCAGGAAGGCGTTGAGCGGGTCGGCCGGATTGTTGAACATGCGGCGGAATTCCAGGCCTTCCACGTCCACGGCCAGCCGTGCGGCATCCTCTTCGATGGTCTGCAGGCCGTTCTCGTCGCCTTCCTCCTTGCTCATTTCGTAGAGCTCGAGGTTGTCAGAGAGGTCGCGCGTGAGGTCGGTCAGGGTGATGACCA
>CALRME020000410.1:0-3779 GCA_943369045.1 Sphingobacterium thalpophilum | reverse complement strand
CGAATTTGGGCACCAGGGCCCAGTGCGTTGTGGCGGGCCGGCCGTCGAGCAGGCCGGCCTCGGCCAGTACGAATGCGCCCAGGCACAGGCCGACGATGCGCGCACCCCGCGCGTGCGCCGCCTGCAACGCCTTGAGCAGCGCGGCGGCCGGTGGAGCGTAGTCCGGGTCGTTGGGGCTGAGCCACGAGGGCACGATGACGATGTCGGCCTTTGCCAGCGCCGCCAGGCTGTGCTTCACATCGACGGTGAAGCCGGCCGTGGTGCGCAGGGCGCCGGGCTTGTGCGCGCACACCCGCAGCTCGAAGCGCGGCATGCCGGCGCCCGCCATGTCCGGGCCGAACACCATGCAGGGCACGGAGAGGTGAAAGGGGCTGATGCCGTCGAAGGCGACGACGGCCACGCGCTGCGGCGCTGCTTGACTCATGGCCCGATTCTATCGATTTGTGTCATTCGGGCCACTTTCGCGGAGGGCCGCGGCGTCCAACAATCCATTCATCGCAAACAACCTGAAGGAGAACACCATGGCTGCACCCCGCCGCGCACTTGTCGTCATCGACGTGCAGAACGAATACTTCACCGGCAACCTGCTCATCGAGCACCCACCGGTTTCGCAGAGCCTGCCCAACATCGGCCGTGCCATGGATGCGGCGCGCGCCATGGGCATTCGCGTGGTGGTGGTGCAGCAGAACGCGCCGGAGAATTCGCCGATCTTTGCAAAGGGCTCGCACGGCTGGCAACTGCACGACGAAGTGGGCCGCCGTCCGCACAGCCACCGCATCGAGAAGAACTTTCCCAGCGTCTACACCGGCACGGACTTCGCGCAGTGGCTGGAGACCAATGGCATCGACACGCTGTCGGTGGTGGGCTACATGACGCACAACTGCGTGGGCTCCACGCTGATCGAGGCCGCGCACCGCGGGCTGCAGGCGGAATTCCTGTCGGATGCCACCGGTTCGCTCGCCTACGCCAATGACGCGGGCCGCGCGAGCGCCGAGGAAATCCACCGGGTCTTCAGCGTGGTGTTCCACTCCCGCTTCGCCGCCGTGACGTCCACCGACGGCTGGATTGCGGCCATCCAGAAGGAGCAGCCGATCCTGCGCAGCAGCATCCCGGCGTCGTACGCAGCGGCAAAAGCCTGAGCGCCTTTACTCCTCCAGCAGGCGCACCTTCACGCTCTTGCCCTTGACCTTGCCGGCCGAGAGCTTGAGCATGGCGTCGCGGGCGATGGCGCGGTCCACGGCCACATAGGTCGAGAATTCGTTGACGTTGATCTTGCCGACCTGCTCTTTCGCAAAGCCCATGTCGCCCGTCAATGCGCCCAGCACGTCGCCGGCACGGATCTTTTCCTTGCGGCCGCCCACGATCTGCAGGGTGGCCATGGGTGGCACCAGCGGCTCCTTGCTGGCGGGCGTGAGTTCGGCCACTTCATGCCAGGTCGATTCGCGGCCCTGCATGACCTCGATCTTGCCGACGCGGCCCATCTCACCCATGCTGGCAAGGTTCAGTGCCAGGCCCTGGCCACCGGCGCGCCCGGTGCGGCCGATGCGGTGGATATGAACCTCGGCGTCGGGCGTCACTTCGACGTTGATCACCGCGCCCAGCTGGGCGATGTCCAGGCCGCGCGCGGCCACGTCGGTCGCCACCAGCACCGAGCAGCTGCGGTTGGCGAACTGCACCAGCACCTGGTCGCGCTCGCGCTGCTCCAGCTCGCCGTAGAGCGCCATCGCGGCAAAGCCCTGGCCCTGCAGCACGGCCACCAGGTCGCGGCACTGCACCTTGGTATTGCAAAAAGCCAGGGTTGTTTCGGGGCGGAAATGATTGAGCAGCAGGCCCACGGTGTGCAGCCGCTCGCTTTCCTTGACCTGGTACCAGCGCTGCTCGATCTGGCTGCTTTCGTGCTGCGCCTCGACCTTGATGGTCTGCGGGCTGCGCATGAACTGCGCGCTCAGCTTCGCAATGCCTTCGGGATAGGTGGCCGAGAACAGCAGGGTCTGGCGCTCCTTGGGGCACTGGCGCGCCACCGTGGCGATATCGTCGTGGAAGCCCATGTCCAGCATGCGGTCGGCCTCGTCGAGCACCAGGGTGTTGAGCGCCGAGATGTCCAGGTTGCCGCGTTCCAGGTGGTCCATGATGCGGCCGGGCGTGCCGACCACGATGTGGGCGCCATGCTCCAGGCTGGCGACCTGGCCGCGCAGGGCGACGCCGCCGCACAGCACCACGATCTTGATGTTTTCCTCGGCGCGGGCCAGCCGCCGGACCTCGGCGGCCACCTGGTCGGCGAGTTCGCGCGTGGGGCACAGCACCATGGACTGCACGGCAAAGCGGCGCGGGTTGAGGTTGGCCAGCAGGGCGAGCGCAAAGGCGGCGGTCTTGCCGCTGCCGGTCTTGGCCTGGGCGATCAGATCCTTGCCCAGCAAGGCGGGCGGCAGGGCCGCCGCCTGGATGGGCGTCATCTGCAAATAGCCCAGCTGCGTGAGGTTGGCCAGCATGGCCGGGTTAAGGGGCAGCGTGTCGAAACCGGTCTGCGCCGGTGGGGTGGGCTTGGAAGTCATGCCCCCATTATCGGCCCCAGTCCCGAAGCGCTCCTCTTTTTGTAGCTGGTAAAGCGCTCCAGCTGTGCTTCAGGGGCCGATTTGATACCTAAAACCTTACTCCACCTTGGCGCCTGAGGCCTTCACGATGGCGCCCGCGGTTTCCATGTCGGCCTTGAGCAGCTTGGCGAAATCATCGACGCCCATGACAGCGGTCTCCACGCCCAGATTCACGAAGCGCTGGGCCACGGCCGGGTCAGCCAGCACCTTCTGCAGGGCCGTGTTGATCTTGTCCACTTCGGCGCGCGGCGTGCCTGCCGGCGCGAGCAGGCCGATCCATGAATCGAACTTGTAGCCGGGCACGCCGGCTTCAGCCGCGGTAGGGAGGTCGGGCAGGAAGCGCGAGCGCGAGGTGCCGGTGTAGGCCAGCAGCTTGATGCGCGCGTCCTGCTTGAAGGGGACGACGCCGATCACGGCGGGCACCACGCCCTGCACCCGGCCGGCCAGCACTTCGTTGACGGCGTCGCCGGTGGATTTCATGGGGATGTGCTGCATCTCGCCGCCGGCCTTGGACAGGAACGAGGCCATGCCCAGGTGGGTGGCGCTGCCGTTGCCGGCCGAGGCGTAGTTGAGCTTGCCGGGCTGCGACTTGATCAGCTTCACATAGTCGGCCAGGTTGTTGACGCCCAGGTTGCCGGGCGCGGCAATCACGTAACCCGAATTGCCCAGGTAGGTGACGCCAACGAAATCCTTGATCGGGTCGTAGCCGAGCTTGGAATACATATGGCCGGCCAGCGTGTGGCTGGCGGCGGCCAGCACCAGTGTGTTGCCGTCCGGCGCGGCCTTGGCGACCTGCGCGGTGCCGATGGTGCCGCCCGCGCCGGCGCGGTTCTCGACGATCACCGAAGCGCCGAGCGCCACGCCGAGCTCGTTGTTGAAGGTGCGGGCGATGGTGTCCTGCACCGCGCCGGGGCCGAAGGGCACCACGATGCGGATGACACGTTGCTGGGCCAGGGCGGCGCCGCTTGCCAGCAGCGAAACAGCCAGGGCAATGCCGAGGCGGCGGGTGAAGGTTGCTTTGATCATCAGGACTCCTGGGGTTGTGCCAGCCAGCGCTGGGCGAGGCGGACGAAATAGCTTGCGCCGATGGGGATGATCTCGTCGTTGAAGTCGAACGAGGTGTTGTGGATGATGCAAGGACCGGGCCCGTGGTCGGGCAGCCGGTGGCCGCCGTCGCCATTGCCGATG
>CALRME020000409.1:0-3780 GCA_943369045.1 Sphingobacterium thalpophilum | reverse complement strand
AGCGGTTTGCACAAATTCCTGCTGGGTTGCCGTCCGCACCTTCACAATGCGGCCATGAGGCGAATCTTCAAGTGGGTGGGCGCCCTGGTGGTCGGGCTGGCCTTGCTGCTGGCGGCTGTGCTCTTCGCGTTGCAGCGCTGGGTCGGCAGCGACGACTTTCGTGCGCGTGTGCAGGCTCAGGCTGCCGCGGCGCTGGGCGTGCCGCTCAAGCTCGGCGCGATCGAGGTGGACGCCTGGCCACTGCCTGCGGTGGCGCTGTCGGGGCTGGAACTGGCTACGCAGCCGCCACTGACAGTGGAACGGGTGGAAGCGCGGCCCGAATGGGCGCCGCTGCTGCAGGGCCGGCTGGTGGTGGCCACGCTGGTGGTGCGCAAGGCCGTGGTGCCGCAGCAGGCCGTTGCGGCGGTCGCCGGGTCAATGCAGAACCGGAAGACGGCGCCCGGCGCGATTCCTTCGCCCCCGCCTTCTTCGCCCGGCAGCGCGCGCATGGACTGGCTGCCGCGGCGTGCGTTGCTGCAGGACGTGAGCTGGGTCGATTCCTCGGGCCGGCAGACGGCGGTGGATGCCCAGGTGCAGCTGGGTGAAGACGGCTGGCCCGACGCCGCCAGCGTGAAGGTCCTGCGCGGCCGTATGGAAGGCGCACAGGCCGAACTCAAGCGCGAAGCCGGCCATTGGTCCTTGCGGGCCGCAGTGGGCGGTGGCACGGTGACGGGCAAACTGCAGCTCAAGCCTGCGGTCGCTGGAGGAAGCTGGCAGGTCCAGGGCCAGTTCGACACAGCAGGTGTGGAGGTCTCGGCGCTCACGGCGCCCTCGCGCACCCTCACCGGGCGCGTTGACGCGCAGACGACGCTCAATGCGCAGGCGCGCGAGCCGGCCGGCCTGGCCGATGCGCTGCACAGCGAGACGCGTTTCACGGTCCGGGACGCGGTGGTGCACGGCCTGGACCTGGTCAAGGCCGTGCAGTCCGTCGGGCAGAACCGCGGGGGCGAAACCCGGCTGGACACGCTGGCCGGCCAGGTCGTCACGCAGGGCCGGGCGGCGCAGCTCAATAACCTGGTGGCGAGCTCAGGTCTGCTCTCGGCGAGCGGCAACGTCACGGTGGCCGCGGATCGCAGCCTCGCCGGGAGGGTCAGTGTGCAGCCATCGGCAGGCGGCGCCTTGAGCGGCGTGCTCGGCGGCGCGGTTGCCATTCCCCTGGTCGTCAGTGGCACGCTGGACGCGCCCAGCGTCACCCTTTCGCGCGCGGCGCTGGCGGGCGCGGCCATCGGCACGCTGGTGATGCCCGGCGCAGGGACGGGTGCCGGTGCAAAGCTGGGCGACAAGCTGGGTTCGGGCCTGCGCGGCCTGTTTGGCAAGTAGCCAGCGTCCTACAGCCCGGCGCGTTGGCTGCTGATGGGCTGGCCGCAACGCCCCTTTTACGATCGGCTCACCGGGCGCGAGGTGCCCGAAATGTCTTTCTCAGGAGAATCCCATGCTGAAGTACGCCATCATTTTCGCCATCGTTTCCCTCATTGCCGGTGCCCTGGGCTTCGGCGGCATCGCTGCCGGCGCCGCGGGCATTGCCAAGATCCTGTTCGGCCTGTTCCTGGTGCTGGCGGTGGTCTTCCTGGTGCTCGCCCTGCTGGGCGTGGGCGCGGCTCGCAAGGCGCTTCGGTGAGCCGCACGGTCATGCAGTTGTCAACCGTAGAGACGGTTCTGGAATACGACGTCAAAGGCCCGACCCACTTCTGCTTCAACGTGGAAGCGGCCATCTGCGAGGGCCAGAAAATCCTGACGGAGCGGCTGGCCATCTCCTCGGGCGTGGCGGTGCACAGCTATTGCGACCCGGTCAGCGGCAACCGCTTCATGCGCTTTGACGCGTCACCCGGGCCGCTGCTGGTCAACTACCGAGCCGACGTGGAGGTGAACTACCCGCCGCCCGATGCGACGCTGCAGGAGGTGCCCGTGAGCCAGGTGCCCGATGCGGTCTTCAAGTATTTGCTGCCGACGCGGTATTGCGAATCCGACGTGCTTTCGGGTGCGGCGCAGCAGATGTTTGGCGGGCTGCCGCCGGGCCTGGAGCGCGTGCAGGCCGTCGTGGAATGGGTGCGCAGCTCGATCGCCTACCGGCCGGGCAGCAGCAATTCGACGACCACGGCACAGGAAGTGTTTGTGCAGCGCGCGGGCGTGTGCCGCGACTTTGCCCACCTGGGCATCACGCTGTGCCGCGCCCTGAACATCCCGGCGCGCATCGTGGTGGGCTATGTGTGGTTCGACGAGCCGCCGCAGGATTTCCACGCCATCTTCGAAGCGTGGATCGGCGGCCGCTGGGTGCTGTTCGACCCGTCAGGCATGGCGCCGGTGGAGAGGCTGGTGCGTATCGGCACCGGCCGCGACGCCAAGGACGTGGCCTTCAGCACCATCTTTGGCGCGGTGCAGATGACGCGCAAGGAAGTGCGCGTGGACGAACACGACCGCAAGCGCGATGCGTTCGACCAGGCGTCCCTGCAGATGGTGGCCGAAGACGCGTAAGCGTCTTTAGCGCTCCGCCTAATTCTTGTACGAAGGGTCGGTGCGCTCGAGCTTGCGCAGCAGCGCCGGCCAGGCGATGCCGGCGCCTTGCCCTGCCGTGACCGTCTTCATCACCTGCGCCGTTCCTTGCAGGATGGACGGATGGATGGTGGTGAGTTCGCCGCCGCCGGCCAGGGCATCGATCTGGATGCGGCAGGTGTTCTCGAAGGTGTACATCGACAGGAAGGCTTCGGCAACATTCCTGCCCACCGTCAGCAGCCCATGGTTGCGCAGCATCAGGAAGTTGGCGTCGCCCAGGTCGGCCTGCAGGCGCGGCCGCTCATCGTCGCGCAGTGCCACACCCTCATAGTCATGGTAGGCCAGCGAGCCCAGCACAAAGATGCTTTGCTGGCTGATGGGCAGAACGCCCTTCTTTTGAGCGCTCACGCCTACGCCCGCGCGACTGTGCGTGTGCAGCACGCAGCCCGCGTCCTCACGCACCTGGTGGATGCAGCTGTGGATCACGAAGCCGGCCGGGTTCACCGGAAAGGGCGAGTCGATCACCTTGTTGCACTGCTGGTCGACCTTGACCAGCGACGATGCCGTGATCTCGTCGAACATCAGGCCGTAGGGGTTGATCAGGAAGTGGTGCTCGGGGCCGGGGATGCGCGCGCTGATGTGGGTGAACACCAGGTCGCTCCAGCCGTACAGGGCCACCAGGCGGTAGGCGGCGGCCAGGTCGACGCGCAGCTTCCATTCTTCTTCGCTGACGACTTCTTTCAGGGATGCGATGTTCATGCTTGTTCCTTCAGGGCCTGCTTGTAGATGGTGTTGCGCGGCTGGGCCATCAGGCGGCGCAGCATGGGTTCGAACTCGCTGATTGGCAGCGTCTCGGCTTTCGCGTCGAATGCCGGGTTGTCGTAGAGCGCACAGAATTCTTCGCACTGGGTGAAGTGCTCATGGCCGCGGAACTGCTCGCGCATGTCGCGGTCCATGCCGATGTGGTGGAAGAAGTAGTGGCCCTGGAAGATTCCGTGGTGCTGCACCATCCACAGGTTGGCCTCGCTGACGAAGGGCTTGAGGATGGCGGCGGCGATGTCCGGGTGGTTGAACGAGCCCAGCGTGTCGCCGATGTCGTGCAGCAGCGCACACACTACGTATTCCTCATCGCGGCCGTCGCGCAGCGCGCGGGTGGCGGTTTGCAAAGAGTGCGTGTAGCGGTCCACCGGGAAACCGCCGTAGTCGCCTTCGAGGATCTTCAGGTGCTTGATGACGCGCTCGGACAGGCCG
>CALRME020000408.1:0-3781 GCA_943369045.1 Sphingobacterium thalpophilum | reverse complement strand
ATCAGCCAAACCCAAGAACAAGAACCCGCGCCTGGCGTCGGGCCGCAAGCGCGTCCGCCAGGACGTCAAGATCAACGCCGCGAACACCTCGCTGCGCTCGAAGTACCGCACCGCCGTGAAGAACGTCGAAAAGGCAGTTCTCTCCGGTGACAAGGCCAAGGCAACCGAAGCGTTCGCCAAGGCACAAGCCATCGTGGACACGGTTGCCGACAAGGGCATCTTCCACAAGAACAAGGCAGCTCGCGACAAGAGCCGCCTGTCGGCCAAGGTGAAAACCCTGGCCACCGCCACGGCCGCCTGACCTCTCAGGCAAACAGCCCGGGCTGATTCCGCAAGGAACCTGCCCGCCGTTTGAAACGGGTGCGCTGCCAGCAAAAGCAAAAAAGCCGTCGCAAGACGGCTTTTTTGCGTCTGGGTCAGCTTTTTGGGGGGTCGGGAATCAGGCAGGCTTCGGCCACCTGCAGGTCGTTGTCTTTGGCAAAGTTCAGCACGAAATCCCAGGCCATGGGCTCCAGGTCGCGCAGCTCGCGGTTGACGATCACGCACTTGGTGCCGTTGATGACGGTGGGCACGCACCAGGGCGAATAGCTCAGGTGGCTGCCCGGCTGGGCGCCGCCGGGGCGGAACGAGCTCATCACGCCGGCCAGCCGCTCGGCCCAGTCGCTGGGGCGAAAGGTCTTGCCGTCCCGGGTGATGCCCTGGATGAAGATCTCTTTGGCGGTGCTTGAAACCATCGGATGGAGGTTGCGGGAGGGTCGTTGGCACAGCGGATCGCGCCATGCTGCAGTGCACAAGTATTCTATCTTATATAAGACTGTCGGTTGGCTGTCAGGCGGCTTGCGGGCCGCATCGCTGTGATGCGGAATTGTCAAACAACACAAGCAAACTGTGCGCCTAAAATCGCGTCTCAACGGCTCAACTTTCGTTGAGCCGCTTCTTTTTTCAGACCCTGGAGCCCCTGATGACCGCTTTTGTCGAAGCATCCTCGCCGCACACCATGAACACCTACGGCCGCGTGCCAATCGCGCTGTCGCATGGCCAGGGCGTGCGAGTCTGGGACATCAACGGCAAGGAATACCTGGACGCACTGGCCGGCATCGCCGTGAACACGCTGGGCCACAACCACCCCAAGCTGGTGCCGGCACTGCAGGACCAGATCGCCAAAATCATCCACAGCTCCAACTACTACCACGTGCCCAACCAGGAAAAGCTGGCGGCCAAACTGGTGGAGCTCTCAGGCCTGACCAACGCTTTTTTCTGCTGCACGGGCCTCGAAGCCAACGAGGCGGCCATCAAGCTGGCACGAAAGTTCGGCCATGACAAGGGCATCGAGCGGCCGGAGATCGTGGTCTACGAAAAGGCCTTCCACGGCCGCAGCATCGCCACCCTCTCAGCGACGGGCAACGAGAAGGTGCAAAAGGGCTTCGGCCCGCTGGTCGAGGGCTTTATCCGCGTGCCGCTCAATGACATCGAGGCGCTGAAGAAGGCCACCGAAGGCAACAAAAATGTGACGGCCGTGTTCTTCGAGACCATCCAGGGCGAAGGCGGCGTCAACCCGATGCGCATCGAGTACCTGCAGCAGGTGCGCAAGCTGTGCGACGAACGCGACTGGCTGCTGATGATCGACGAAGTGCAGTGCGGCATGGGTCGTACCGGCAAGTGGTTCGCCCACCAGTGGGCCGGCATCAAGCCGGACGTCATGCCGCTGGCCAAGGGCCTGGGCTCGGGCGTGCCGATCGGCGCCGTGGTAGCCGGCCCGAAAGCCGCCAACATCTTCCAGCCGGGCAACCACGGCACCACCTTCGGCGGCAACCCGCTGGCCATGCGCGCCGGCGTGGAAACCATCCGCATCATGGAAGAAGACGGCCTGCTGGAGAACGCCGCCAAAGTCGGCGCCCACCTGAAGGCGGCGCTGGAGCGCGAACTGGGCGCCCTTCCCGGCATCAAGGAAATCCGCGGCCAGGGCCTGATGCTTGGCGTTGAACTCACCAGGCCCTGCGGCGTGCTCACCACGCGCGCCGCCGAGGCGGGCCTGCTGATCAGCGTGACGGCCGACAGCGTGATCCGGCTGGTGCCGCCGCTGATCTACACCACCGCCGATGCCGATGAACTGGTGGCCATCCTGGCGCCGCTGGTCAAGGCCTTCCTGGCGGAATGAAGGGCCCCGCATGACGATCAAGCACTACCTGCAGTTTGGCGACCTCACGGCCGATGAATACGCATGGATCTTCGAGCGGGCCGCGCTCATCAAGAAGAAGTTCAAGGCCTACGAGAAGTACCACCCGCTGGCCGACCGCACGCTGGCGATGATTTTCGAGAAAGCCTCCACCCGCACGCGCGTGAGCTTTGAGGCGGGCATGTACCAGCTGGGCGGCAGCGTGCTCAACCTGACCACCGGCGACAGCCAGCTGGGCCGGGCTGAGCCAATCGAGGACACAGCCCGCGTCATCAGCCGCATGGTGGACATCGTGATGATCCGCACCTTCGGCCAGGAACGCATCGACAAGTTCGCCGAGTACTCGCGCGTGCCCGTCATCAACGGCCTGACCAATGAGTTTCATCCGTGCCAGATCCTGGCGGACATCTTCACCTACATCGAACACCGTGGCTCGATTGCAGGCAAGACGGTGGCCTGGGTCGGGGACGGCAACAACATGGCCAACACCTGGCTGCAGGCGGCCGAGCTGCTGGGCTTCAAGGTACACCTGAGCACGCCCAGCGGCTATGAGGTGGACCAGGCGATCGCCGGCATCCGCAGCAGCGACAGCTACAAGGTCTTCAAGGACCCGATGGACGCCTGCCGCGGCGCCGACCTGGTGACCACCGACGTGTGGACCAGCATGGGCTACGAAGCCGAGAACGAGGCTCGCAAGAAGGCCTTTGCCGACTGGTGCGTGGACACCGACATGATGAAGGTGGCCAAACCCGACGCCCTGTTCATGCACTGCCTGCCGGCGCACCGCGGCGAGGAAGTGGAAGCCGACGTCATTGACGGACCGCAGTCGGTGGTCTGGGACGAAGCCGAGAACCGCATGCACGCGCAGAAGGCGCTGATGGAATACCTGTTGCTCGGCCGCGTGGCGTGAGCCGCCGCACCGTGCCTACCTGAACCAGACGTCCTGCTGCGGAACGACCTGCGCTGCGAAGTCGGCATAGCCCGGGATGTCACGCCTGAACTCCGCGTAGCGGTTGCCGTGCAGGCTTTTCTCGACCTGCGTGAAAGGCAGTTCGCGCTCGGCCAGCTTGCCCGCGTACCGGTCCCAGCCCATGTCCCACATGACCTGCAGCGCGGCAAACTGGTCCTCGCAGATCACCTGGATGGCAGTTTCGGGGAAAGCGTATTTCGGGCACCAGAAGGCCGTCCAGCCTTGCTGTTGCCGGTTGATGAACTCGACCATGCGCGCGCTCAGCACATACGCATCGGACTCGACGTGAACGATCTTCGTGCAGCGGTAGTGCCTCGCCACGGCGATTGAAAAGAGAAAGCTGCGCCACCAGCCGGGGTAGGCGTCCACCGCCGAGCGGCCCAGGCGGTTTTCAAAATGCATGAACAGCGGCAGCGATGGCGATGCTGGCGGCGCCTGGCTGGCATCCACCGCCATCGCAATATCCGCATCCGGCACATGGGGCGAGCCGTCGTCGATCAGGCACAGCAACGGGCGCTCGAACGGAAGGGCCGCGTGATGCGCCAGCCAGCGGCCGTAGCGCGCGGCCCAGTCGCCCGGGCCGGCCAGGTAGCTCGTGCAGAAAACCAGGGTGCGAAATGGGCCGGTCATTCCTT
>CALRME020000407.1:0-3786 GCA_943369045.1 Sphingobacterium thalpophilum | reverse complement strand
TGGGTGCGGCCGGGCTGGGCGACATCGGCAGGCATTTCCCGGACACCGACGCCCAGTACAAGGGCGCTGATTCGGCATCGCTGCTGGCCGTAGCCGCCGGGCGGGTGCGCGACAAGGGCTGGCAGATCGTGAACATTGACAGCACCGTCATCGCCCAGGCGCCGCGGCTTGCGCCGCACATGGACGCCATCCGCGAGCGCATCGCGCAGGCGCTCGGCCTGGATGTGGATGCGGTGAACGTGAAGGCCAAGACGGCCGAGAAGCTCGGGCCGGTGGGGCAGGGCCTGTCGATCGAAGCCCGTGCCGTCGTGCTGCTGGAAAAACCCTAGAACGGGTCGCCCGCAGGCGTGGTGCCCGGCGCCGAAGCCTTGGGCTTTTGCAGCTTGATGTGGGCGGCCAGGCCGCCCGAGGTAGTGTTCGCCAGGGCGAAGATGCCGCCCATGCGCTGCACGGTCTTGTCCACAATGGCCAGGCCCAGGCCGGCGCCGGTGGCGGCGGTACGGGCGGCGTCACCGCGGAAAAAGGGCTTGATCAGATTGGGCAGGGCTTCGGGCGCCACGCCCATGCCGTGGTCACGCACCTTGAGCAGCACCCATTCGTTGCGCGACTTGGCCGCGATGTCAACCACCGCGATGCCGGTCTCCGGCGTCTTGCCGTAGCGCCGGGCATTTTCCAGCAGGTTGGAGATCACGCGCGCCAGTTCCACCTCGTCGGCCAGCACGTACAAATCCTTGGTGATGTCCAGGTTGATGCGCATGTCGCCCTGGTCCTGCACGGCATAGAGGCAGGCTTCGATCACGTCGTTGAGCAGCACCGGCTTGAGCTCGGCGTGGTCGGGCCGGGCGTAGTCGAGGAACTTGTCGATGATGGCGTCGAGCTGGTCGATGTCGGCTGCCATGTGGTCGCGCGCGTCCTGGTCGGCCACGCTCATTTCGGTTTCCAGGCGCAGGCGGGCCAGCGGCGTGCGCAAGTCGTGCGAAATGCCGGCCAGCATGACGGCTCGGTCCTGTTCGATCTTGGCCAGCTGCTGCGCCATGCGGTTGAAGCCGATGTTCACCTCGCGGATCTCGCTGGTCACAGCCTTTTCGTCCAGGCGGCTGGCGTCGAAGTCGCCGTCGCGCACGCGGCTCGCGGCGAACGACAGCTGCTTGAGCGGGCGGTTGATCAGCCGGGCGATCAGGGCGGCGCCGGCCAGTGACAGGCCGGCGGCGGTGATCAGCCAGATCAGCCAGGTCTTGCCGCCCACCTTGGTGAAGCGGGCGCGGTCCATCAGCAACCAATAGGCGTCGCCCTCGATCTTGAAGCCGATCCACAGGCCTTCCTCGCCGTTCACGCTGCTGGCGATCACGGTGCCGGTGCCCAGGCGGCTGACCAGCTCGTCGACGATGCCGGTATCGAGCGCGTCGGAATCAAAAAAGGCGAACTTGTCGCTGGGCTCGCGTGGCAGGATGCGCACGCCTTCCTGGTCGGCCAGGGTCTTGATGAGCGAAACGCGGGCAATCGCGTCCGAGTGCACCAGCGCGGCGCGGCTCAGGTTGACCAGCGAGGCGATCTGCTGGGCCGTCTGCATGGCGCGCGGCTCGAATTCAAGCGCGCGGAAGGTCTGCAGCCAGGCCACGATGGAGCCCACCAGCAGCAGTGAAAGCAGGAAGAAAGTGCGCCAGAACAGCGACAGGCCGACGCGGGGCGGCCGCATCTCCAGCGGCGCAGGCGCGGTTTCGAGCGGGGCAGGCCCCGTCACATCAATGCTGGTCGTGACTCCGCGAATCAATTCCCTGTCCCCTTGTTCCTCTGGTGCCGGGCCTCACGCTGTGGGCCCGGCTGCGCGGTAATTCCGTGAAGCGGAGAAAGCGAAGAATCAGCCCGCGCCGTCCGGCACGAACACGTAGCCCACGCCCCATACGGTCTGAATATAGCGCGGTGCGGCGGCGTCGATTTCCACCAGTTTGCGCAGGCGGGAAACCTGCACGTCCAGGCTGCGGTCAAAGGGCTCGAACTCGCGGCCGCGGGCCAGCTGGGCCAGCTTTTCGCGCGACAGCGGCTGGCGCGGGTGGCGCACCAGGGCCTTGAGCATGGCGAATTCGCCGGTGGTCAGGGGCAGTTCCTCACCGTTCTTGCGCAGGGTGCGGGCGCCCAGGTCGAAGGCGAAGGGGCCGAAAGTGACGACTTCGTTGTCGCTGGACGGAGCACCCGGCGCTTCCTGGGCCGGGCGGCGGCGCAGCACGGCGTGCACGCGGGCCAGCAGTTCGCGGGGGTTGAAGGGCTTGCCCAGGTAGTCGTCGGCGCCGACTTCCAGGCCGACGATGCGGTCCACGTCCTCGCCCTTGGCGGTCAGCATGATGATGGGGGTGCGGTCGTTGGCGGCGCGAAGGCGGCGGCAGATCGACAGGCCGTCCTCGCCCGGCATCATCAGGTCCAGCACGATCAGGTCAGCCGTCTCGCGCAGCATCAGGCGGTTCAGGGCCTTGCCGTCCTCGGCCAGGATGACTTCGAAGCCTTCCTGGGTCAGGTAGCGACGCAGGAGGTCACGGATACGGGCATCGTCGTCAACGACCAGGATCTTGTCGGTACGGGCTGCAGTTTGGTTCATGGTGCTCCACAACGTATTTGTAACAGAGCCGATTCTGACGGTCGTAACCGGCCAAAAACGAGATTTACCGAAGGACCTGACATAGTGTTACATATGTTGCCCCACCTTGTAGGACGTTCACTGACAAGACGTGAACCAGCCGGCCGGTCAGGCGTTGGATGATGATCAGGACCTGAACCAGGAGATTCCATGAAGTTGAAATTGATTGCCGCCGCCGCACTGCTGGTGGCCGGTAGCGCCTTTGCCCAGAACGTGCCGTACCCGCCGCCGCAGAATGTCCTGCAGCTGTCGGCCAACGGTACCGTGGAGGTGCAGCAGGACCTGCTGAGCATGAGCCTGACCACCACGCGCGAGGGCAGCGACGCCAACGCCGTGCAGGCGCAGCTCAAGACCGCCCTGGAAGCGGCGCTGGCAGAGGCGAAAAAGGCCGCCGTGCCGCAGCAGCTGGACGTGCGCACCGGAAATTTCAGCCTGTACCCGCGCTATTCGCGCGACGGCAAGATGAGCGGCTGGAGCGGAACAGCCGAACTGGTGCTCGAGGGCCGCGACTTCGCACGAATCACCTCCACGGCCGGCAAGATCAGCACCATGACACTGGGCGGCGTGAATTTCGGCCTGAGCCGGGAGCAACGCGCCAGGGTGGAAGGCGAGGCACAGACCATGGCCATCGAGCGATTCAAGGCCAAGGCCGGCGAGCTGGCCAAGGGTTTCGGCTTTGCCGGGTACTCGCTGCGCGAGGTTTCCGTTAACGCCAACGACCAGGGCCAGGTGCGGCCCCTGCGCATGGTGTCAATGGAAGCCAAGGCGGCTTCAGATTCGCCCGTGCCGGTCGAAGCCGGCAAGACCACCGTGCTGGTGACGGTGTCGGGCAGCGTTCAGCTCAAGTAATTACTGGGCTGCCCAGCCGCCGTCCATGTTCCAGGCCACGCCGCGCACGTTGTTGGCGGCGCTGGAGCAGAAGAACACGGCGAGTTCGCCCAGTTCATCGGGCGTGGTGAACTGCAGCGAAGGCTCTTTTTCGGCCAGCAGGTCGTGCTTGGCTTTCTCGGCAGTGATGCCTTCACGCTCGGCGCGCGCATCGATCTGCTTTTGCACCAGCGGGGTCAGCACCCAACCCGGGCAGATGGCGTTCGACGTCACGCCTGTGGTGGCCGTCTCCAGCGCCACCGACTTGGTAAAGCCCACGATCCCGTGCT
>CALRME020000406.1:0-3787 GCA_943369045.1 Sphingobacterium thalpophilum | reverse complement strand
AAGGACATCCCGCTGGAGTGGCTGCGCAAGAACCTGGAGCTCGAGCTCAGCCCCGAAGAGAAAGCCAAGATCGAGAAGATGGGCTGGGACGAGCTGATGGAGACGCTCAAGAAGCGCTTCGAGGAACAAAAAGAGCGCCACGAAGGCGGCAGCAAGATGATAGGCACGGGCGGCACCTCGCCCTTTGGCGCCAACGGCTTCAACCCGCAAGGCATCCGCATCGGGCAGGAGAAGAGCCGCAACAAGAGCGCGGTGAAGGTCTGGGACCAGCGCGCCTACAAGGATTACGACGACCAGCAGGAGCTGGGCACCCGCAACATCAAGGTTGCGCTGCGCCGCCTGCGCCGTTTTGCGCGTGAGGGCCACGAGGACGAGCTGGACCTGGATGGGACCATCCATTCCACGGCGGCCAACGCCGGCTACCTGGACATCAAGATGCGGCCCGAGCGCCACAACAACGTCAAGGTGCTGCTGCTGATGGACGTGGGCGGCACGATGGACGAGCACATCGCGCGGGTGGAAGAAATGTTCTCGGCCACCAAGACCGAGTTCAAGCACATGGAGTTCTACTACTTCCACAACTGCGTCTACGACTTCATGTGGAAGAACAACCGCCGGCGCTTTTCCGAGAAGTTCGCGACCTGGGACATCATCCGCAAGTACAACAAGGACTACAAACTCATCTTCATCGGCGATGCGACGATGAGCCCGTACGAGATCCTGCAGCCCGGCGGCAGCGTTGAATACAACAACGAGGAAGCCGGCGCCGAATGGCTGCAGCGCCTGACCAATGCCTTCCCGAAATTCGCCTGGATCAACCCCGAGCCGCAGGGCGTCTGGCAATACCGCCAGAGCATCAGCGTGATCCAGCAGCTGGTAAACCAGCGCATGTTCCCGCTGACGCTCAAGGGGCTGGAAGAGGCCATGCGCCTGCTGTCCAAGTAGCCTCACCTACAATCCCCGTCGCCTCCTCGTAGTTCAATGGATAGAACGGGTGCCTCCTAAGCGCCAGATACAGGTTCGATTCCTGTCGAGGGGACCACTCCCCTCTCCCAGGCCTTTCTTCAGGCGTCGTGCGTGTCGTGCGCTGCCGCACTGCCCTTGCGCCAGTAACCCGACGCCTTGACCCATTTCGGATTGGCCCGGCATTCGTTGACCAGGTAGGCGCGCAGTGCCTTGGCGTGGGCGGATTCGCAGCCAATCCACGAATGGAAGAAGCCGCTGGGCATGCGCAGTTTCTGCAGCGCATCGAGCAGGGGGATCGCGTCTGCTGCGGCGCCTTCGCGGTGGACCCAGGTCACCTCGACGTCCGCCTGGGTCCTGAACTCGAACAGGTCGGCCGGACCGTCCACCTCCACGATCACTTCGGCATGGGCGCCCGCTGGCAGTTCTTCAAGACGCCGCGCAATCGCGGGCAGCGCCGTGTCGTCGCCGATCATCAGGTGCCAGTCAAAGCCCGTCGGCACGATGAACGAGCCGCGCGGTCCGCCCACGCCCAGCCGTTGGCCGGGCCGCGCCTGCTCCGCCCACCGTGTGGCCGGCCCCGCAAGGTGCAACGCAAAGTCGATTTCCAGCGTGCCTGCTTTCGCGTCGTAGCGGCGTGGCGTGTAGTCGCGCATCACCGGCTTGCCGCCGTCGGGCCAGGCCGGGCCATCGGGTCCGGCAGCCGGCAGCACCAGCGTGCCTGTGGCCGGGTCGGGGAAGAACAGCTTCACGTGGTCGTCGAATCCCGGGCTGACAAAGCCTTCCAGGTCATCGCCACCCAGGGTGACGCGCACCATGTGAGGCGTGATGCGCTCTACTTTGCGAACATCGAGCGCGCGAAAGCGCAACGCGTGGCGCACGCGCCGGGCCGCGAAGTCCGGCAGGTCAACGGGCGTTGCTGCAGCTTGGGCGTTGCTCATCAGATCTGCTCCAGTTGCTGCGCAGCGCTGTCGAGCACGGCGGCGAAGGCGTTGGCTTGCGCGGGGGTCAGCGCTTCACGTGAGAGCCGCATGCGCATGGCGAGCTTGAGGTTTTCAATCGCGCGCATCACCTGCGGCGGGCGGCCGCCGCGCGGGCCCGCGCCGTCCACGCCGCCTTCCATGCGCGCCAGCATGGCGTCCGCGATTTCGCGGTTCTCTTCCAGGAAGGCCCGGCCGGGATCGGTGATGCGGTAAGACTTGCGCCCGCCCGCTTCTTCCACCTGGAGGTATCCCTGTTCTTCGAGCAGCGTGAGCGTGGGGTAGACGATGCCGGGGCTGGGGCTGTAGCTGCCGCCCAGGCGCTCTTCGATCAGCTTGATCAGCTCATAGCCGTGGCTGGGCTTGGTGCTGATGAGCTGGAGCAGGACAAACCGCAGGCCACCGTGGCCGAAAATCCGGCCGCCGCGACCACCGCCGTCGCTGTGCTCGCCGCGCCGTGCGTGGTGTTCATGTTGATGGTGTCCGTGTCGCATGGCGACCTTTCTCTTGATCTAATTCAGATTTAATTACGATATATCTAAATTATATCTAAGTCAAGCCCGTTGCGACTGGTTACAGCTGTGACGGCGTCGTTGCACAAGCCTCATTGCCTTGTCATTCACGACGCCTAAGCTGGAACACCACAGGGACGAAAAACACCGAAAGAGGCTGACATGGGCAACGCCGACTACCGAATCGAAAGCACCCATCCCATCGCGGGCCGGCTCCTGCCGGTGTCCGGCTACAGGGAATATTTTTTCAGCGACCGCTCGCTGGCCGTGTGCATGGCGGCCAAGAGCATCACCACGCCGTCAGGCCAGGAAATCCGTGTGGTGCATGTGCCCACCGGGGAGATCGTTTTCAGGAAAGCCGCTTCGGCACGGCCGCAATTCACCGAGGAAACGTAAGCTGGTCGATTCTTTCGACCAGTTGCGCCAGCGGGGCGCGCTTGGCGATGCCCGGGCGCCCACCCACCTGGCCTTCCAGGTCACGGGCTTCTTCCGGAGAAACCAGTCCCGTGAGGTAGATGAACGGGATGCGCGCCGTCTGCGAGTCGGCGTCCAGCGCCGCGGCCACATCGCCGCCGCTCATTCCGGGCATGTCGATGTCGCACAGGATCACGTCAGGAAGTTCGGCCTTGGCCAGCGCCACGGCTTTGGACGGGTCGATCGTGCTCACCACCTCGAACAGCTTGCTCAGCTTGGTCACGAGGTAGGTGACGACGGCATCATCGTCGTCAATCAGCAGGATCTTTTTCTTGTCGCCCATGTGAATCAAAGAATATCACAGGGGCCTGCGCCGGCTCCTCTTCAAAACGCACTTCCACGCTGTCCAGGTGACCGCGCAATTGCAACGCCAGCGCGGCCAGGCGCTGTGGCTCCACGTCGCTGAAATTGGCCTCTATCCAGCGGCACTGGCCGGACGCCCAGCGGAAGCCGTAAAGGCCCAGGCTGCCCGAAAGCTGGTGGGCCAGGCGCCGCACCTCGCCCCGGTTGCCGTCCAGCATGGCCTGCGCCATGGCCGTGATCAGGCCGCGCCGCGACTCGATGAATTCGGCCAGCACCACTTCCACGTCCGGGTCCGCGATCACCGGGTCGTGCATGCCGGGTTCGGCGGCCTCCCGCACGGGCTTCGCGGGCGCGACTGCTTCTGCCTTGCCAATGAGCTCGTCCATCTCCAGCAGGGTCGCGTGGATCATGTCGCGTGTCACCGGCTTGGTCAGGTAGCGGTCAAAGCCCGCGGCCAGCGCCCGGGAGCGGGTGTCGTCGTCCTCGTGCGATGACAGGGCCACCATGGTGCAGCGCGGTGTCAGCGTGGCGCGCTCCATGTCGCGCAGCTTGCCG
>CALRME020000405.1:0-3794 GCA_943369045.1 Sphingobacterium thalpophilum | reverse complement strand
CGGCATCGTGGGCCTGGGCAACGTGGCCCTGGCGCCCAAGATCGCCAAGGCCATCATCGACGAATACCTCACACCCATGCTGCTGGGCCAGGACCCCTGGGACTACGAGTACCTGTCGCAGCGCATGTACCGCGGCACCCATGCCTGGGGCCGTAAGGGCATCGCCATGGCGGCGATTTCGGCCGTCGACATCGCGATCTGGGACATCCTGGGCAAGAGCACGGGCAAGCCGGTGTTCAAGCTGCTGGGCGGCCGCACCAAGGAGGAGATCCCCTGCTACTACAGCAAGCTGTACCGCACAGACATCAGGGAAATGCAGGCCGAGGCCGAGAAGTACATGAAGCAGGGCTTCACCATGTTCAAGTCGCGCTTTGGCTACGGGCCGGCGCACGGCACCAAGGGCGTGGCCGAAAACCTCAAGGCCGTGGAAGCCATCCGGGAAGTGATCGGCTACGACAACGACCTGATGCTCGAGTGCTACATGGGCTGGACGCTGGAATACGCCAAGCGCATGCTGCCCAAGCTTGAGAAGTTCCAGCCGCGCTGGCTGGAAGAGCCGGTGATCGCCGACGACATCGACGGCTACGCCGAACTGAATGCCATGACCAGCATCCCGATCTCGGGCGGTGAGCATGAGTATTCGCTGCTGGGCTTCAAGCAGCTGCTGGACCGCAAGGCGCTGAGCGTGGTGCAGTACGACACCAACCGCGTCGGTGGCATCACCGTGGCGCACAAGATCAACGCGCTGTGCGAGGCCTACAGCGTTCCGGTGGTGCCGCATGCCGGCCAGATGCACAACTACCACCTGACCATGAGCACGCTGGCTTCGCCCATGAGCGAGTACTTCCCGATGTTCGATGTGGAAGTGGGCAACGAGCTTTTCTATTACATCTTTGACGGCGAGCCGGTGGCGCAGGACGGCTTCCTGCAGCTGGACGACAACAAGCCCGGCCTGGGCCTGACGCTGAAGACGGAGTTCCTGGCGGACTTCAACATCATCGAATGAACACCGCACGCTACCGGGGGCTTTTCCCCGTCGTCCCCACCACCTTCACCGAAGCCGGGGAGCTGGACCTGGCCAGCCAGAAGCGCTGCGTCGATTTCATGATTGACGCCGGCTCCGACGGGCTGTGCATCCTGGCCAATTTTTCGGAGCAATTCCTGCTGGCCGACGACGAGCGTGAAGTGTTGACCCAGGCCATCCTGGAGCATGTGGCCGGGCGTGTTCCGGTGATCGTGACCACCACCCACTTCAGCACCCGCGTGTGCGCGGCGCGCAGCCGCCGCGCGCAGGATATGGGCGCGGCGATGCTTATGGTGATGCCTCCTTATCACGGCGCCACCTTCCGCGTCGGTGAGCCGAAGATCCATGAGTTCTACGCGCGCCTGTCCGATGCGGTGGACATTCCCATCATGATCCAGGACGCACCGGCAGCCGGCACGCCGCTGCCAGCGGCCTTCCTGGCGCGCATGGCCAAAGAGATCGAGCACGTTGCGTACTTCAAGATCGAGACCGACGGCGCCGCGGCCAAGTTGCGCGAGCTGATCCGCCTGGGCGGCGACGCCATCGAAGGGCCATGGGACGGCGAGGAAGCCATCACGTTGCTGCCCGACCTGGATGCCGGCGCCACCGGCGCGATGACGGGCGGCGGCTTTCCGGACGGCATCAAGCCGATTCTTGAAGCGTACCGGGCGGGCCGGCGCAATGAGGCGATAGCGGCCTATGAACGCTGGCTGCCGCTGATCAACATCGAGAACCGCCAGTGCGGCCCGATGGCGGCCAAATCGCTGATGAAGGAAGGCGGAGTGATCGCCTGCGAGGCGCCGCGCCACCCCTTCCCCGAAATCCATCCCGACAGCCGCGCCCTGCTGATCGAGACCGCGCGCCGGCTCGATGCGATGGTGTTGCGCTGGGGGCGCTGAGCTTCAGCTCGCCACCCCCGACAGCTTCAACAACAACCCCGCCACCGCGCAAGCCGCGATCACGGTGATCACGCCCAGCTTCATCCGCCAGAGCGCGAAGGCAGCGGCAGCGGTGATGGCCACTGCGAACCAGTCGATCCTGGCCAGCCAGGCGCCATCGCCGGCCTTGAACAGGATGTGGGTCATGAAGAAAACCGCCAGGCTGGCGATCACGCCGACCACGGCGGCCGTGATGGCCGTCAGCGGCGCGGTGAAACCCAGTTTTCCGTGCGTGGCCTCCACCACCGGCCCGCCCGCCAGGATGAACAGGAACGAAGGAAGGAAGGTGAACCAGGTTACGACCACGGCCGCCAGCGCGGCGCCGGCAAACAGCGCGTCAGGCCCCAGCACTTCCCTGGTCCAGCCGCCCATGAAGCCGACGAAGGCCACCACCATGATCAGCGGGCCCGGCGTGGTTTCGCCCAGGGCCAGGCCGTCGATCATCTGCGGCCCGGTGAGCCAATTGAAGTTCTCCACCGCCCCCTGGTAGACATAAGGCAGCACGGCATAGGCGCCGCCGAAGGTCAGCAGCGCGGCCTTGGTGAAGAACCAGCCCATCTGCGCCAGTGTACCGCTCCAGCCGTGTGCAGCGACCAGCAGCGCCATCGGCACAAGCCAGAGCAGCGCACCGATGGCAAGGACGGCGGCGAGCCGCGCCTTGCGAAAGCGCGCATGCTCCGGCGACGGCGTGTCGTCGTCGATCAGCGCCGGACCGTAGCTCTCACTTCCCCCTGCATGGCCCTTGCCGCCCGCGAACTGCGCCGGCGCAAAACGCCCACCCAGCCAGCCGGTGACGGCGGCGCCCAGTACCACCCAGGGAAACGGGACACGGAGCACCGCAACCGCCAGGAAGCTGGCCACCGTGACGGCCCACAGCAAGGGCGTGCGTCGCGGGCTCTTGAGCGTGCGGCTGCCGATGCGCCAGACGGCGTGCAGCACGATGGCGGCCACCGCGGGCTTGATGCCATAGAACAGGCCGGCCACCATCGGCACGTTGCCAAAGGCCACATAGACCCAGCTCAGCGCGATCAGGATGAACAGCGAGGGCAGCACAAACAGCGCACCCGCCACGATGCCGCCCCGGGTGCGGTGCATCAGCCAGCCGATGTAGGTCGCCAGCTGCTGGGCCTCCGGGCCGGGCAACAGCATGCAGTAGTTCAGTGCATGCAGGAAACGCTTCTCGGAGATCCAGCGCTTTTGCTCGACCAGCTCGCGGTGCATGATGGCGATCTGTCCGGCGGGGCCGCCGAAGCTGATCCAGCCCAGCTTGAACCAGAACCTGAGCGCCTCGCGGAAGCTGACGGCATCGGGCTTGCCGCTCATGGCGCGTCGCCCAGATCACTGCGCTTGCGAAGCAGCGGCTCCAGCTGCGACCGCCACAGGGCAATGTTTCCGGGGGCATCCACACCATCCTCGCCGCCTTCGATGCCGCCGGCCAGGAGGCTGGCCTGCCAGCCGGCCTTGTTCAGCACCAAGGCTGCTTCCTCGCTGACGTTGTGGCCGTAAACGCAGTAGACGACGACTTCGCGCGCGGGCCCGGCGGCGGCCAGCGCGGCCACGTCCTCGGGTGCGCAGCGCACGGCGCCGGCAAGAATGAAAGGGCTCTGCGCAAAACGGGCCTCGCGGCGCACGTCCAGAAGCAGAGGTGCGCCGGGTTTGCCGATTCGCGAAGCGAGCTGTTGCGGGGAAATAGAAGGAACGGGAGAAACGGAAGATGCAGCGGTGTCCACGGATGACTCCATAAGAGTTGCCAGCGCTTGGACGGGACACCGTCTATCCGTGAGGATTCGGGAGGCTGAAATCCCGATGCGCGAATCTTAGCAGCAACCCGG
>CALRME020000404.1:0-3803 GCA_943369045.1 Sphingobacterium thalpophilum | reverse complement strand
TCTTGGCTTCTTCCTTCTTGACGTCAGCCTTGACTTCGGCCTTCTTGGCATCGGCGTTGGCGGCGGCGACAGCCTTGGTCTTGGTGGCGTCGGCGTTGGCGGACTTGGTGTCAGCCTTGGCGGTAGCGGCGGCCTTTTCAGCCTTCTTTTGTGCGTCGGCTGCCTTCTTGGCGGCCTTGGCTTCAGCCTTGGCCTTCTTCTTGTCGGCGGCGGCCTTGGCCTTGGCGGCCTTTTCCTCGGCCTTGGCGTCAGCCTTCATTTCGGCCTTGGCGGCCGGGGCTGCAGCGGCAGCTGCGGGCTTGGCAGCCGAAGCGCCGGCCATGGGGGCGCCGGCGTGGGAAGCGGCGAACGAGGAAGCGGCGAAGAAGGTGGCGGCCAGGATGGCGAGAAGCTTGTTCATGGGGAGTCTCCGAAAGGATAGTAGGGGTTGGAAGTCTGCTGCCCATCGGGGCTGCCCAGCTACAACGCCCGGCGCGGACGGGCGGTTGACGCGAAGCGGGCGCTCCAAAGCGGTTTTGGGGTAAATCGGGTATCGTCGCGGCCACATGAGCGACCCCATTCTCTGCATAACCGGCCTTTCCAAGACCTACGC
This sequence comes from Sphingobacterium thalpophilum, assembly GCA_943369045.1. Taxonomy (GTDB): domain Bacteria; phylum Pseudomonadota; class Gammaproteobacteria; order Burkholderiales; family Burkholderiaceae_C; genus Ramlibacter. Next base: position 3,211 of record CALRME020000404.1, on the reverse strand, counting down.
CACGGGCTTTTCGGCCCTCAAGAACGTCAACCTGGAGATCCGGCGCGGCGAAATATTCGCCCTGCTGGGCCCCAACGGCGCCGGCAAGACCACCCTGATCAGCATCGTCTGCGGCATCGTCAACGCCAGTACCGGCAAAGTCACGGTTGACGGCCATGACATCGCCGCCGACTATCGCGCCGCCCGCTCCCTGATCGGCCTGGTACCGCAGGAACTGACCACTGACGCCTTCGAGACAGTCTGGAACACCACTTCGTTCAGCCGGGGCCTGTTTGGCAAAGCCGCCAATCCGGCCCACATCGAGAAAGTGCTGCGCGACCTGTCGCTGTGGGATAAGAAAGACAACCAGATCCGCCAGCTTTCGGGCGGCATGAAGCGGCGCTTGTTGATCGCCAAGGCCCTTTCGCACGAGCCCAGGCTGCTGTTCCTGGACGAGCCCACGGCCGGGGTCGACGTGACGCTGCGCAAGGAGATGTGGCAACTGGTGCGCACCCTGCGCGACACGGGGGTGACCATCATCCTCACCACCCACTACATCGACGAGGCCGAGGAAATGGCCGACCGCATCGGCGTCATCAGCAAGGGCGAAATCATCCTGGTCGAGGAAAAGGCCGAGCTGATGCGCAAGCTGGGCAAGAAGCAGCTCACGCTGCAGCTCGCCCAGCCGCTGGAGGCTGTTCCCGGGGCGCTGGCGGCGCTGCCGCTGCCGCTGCAGCTGTCGGCCGGCGGCAGTGAGCTGACCTACACCTACGACGCGCAGAACGAGCATTCGGGCATCGCCGCGCTGCTGCAGGCGCTGGACGCCGCGGGCATTGCCTTCAAGGACCTCAAGACCAGCCAGAGCTCGCTGGAAGACATTTTTGTCAGCCTGGTGCGCGGGAAAGAAGGAAAAGAAGAATGAATTACCACGCCATGCGCGCCATCTACCGCTTCGAAATGGCGCGGACTTTCCGCACCATGCTGCAAAGCATCGTCTCGCCGGTGGTTTCCACCTCGCTGTACTTCGTGGTGTTCGGCTCGGCGATCGGCTCGCGCATCCCTGAAGTGGGCGGCGTGAGCTACGGCGCCTTCATCGTGCCGGGGCTGGTGATGCTGTCGTTGCTCACCCAGAGCATCAGCAACGCTTCGTTCGGCATCTATTTCCCCAAATTCACCGGCACGATCTATGAGCTGCTGTCAGCGCCCGTTTCCACGCTGGAAATCGTCATCAGCTACGTGGGCGCGGCCGCCACCAAGTCGATCATCCTGGGCCTGGTGATCCTGGCCACGGCGGCCTTCTTTGTGCCCATGAAAATCATGCACCCGGGCTTCATGCTGCTGTTCCTGGTGCTCACGGCGGTCACCTTCAGCATGCTGGGCTTCATCATCGGCATCTGGGCAGACGGCTTCGAGAAGCTGCAGTTCATCCCCACACTGATCATCACGCCGCTCACTTTCCTGGGCGGCAGCTTCTATTCGATCGACATGCTGCCGCCGTTCTGGCAGCAGGTCAGCCTGTTCAACCCGGTGGTCTACCTGGTCAGCGGCTTCCGCTGGAGCTTCTACGGTGTGGCGGACGTGGGCATTGGCATCAGCCTGGCCATGACACTGCTGTTCATGGCGCTATGCCTGGCGGGCATTGCCTGGATCTTCAAGACCGGTTACCGGCTCAAGAGCTGAGCGGCGCAGCAGGCGCCCGGCGTGGCGCGCCGTGGCCTGGCCGGCATCAATGCTGGTCACGCCGTTGACGAACACCATCTGCACGCCTTCACATTGGGCCAGCGGTTGCTCGTAGGTGGCCATGTCGCGGATGCGCGCCGGGTCGAACACCACCACGTCGGCGAACCACCCTTCGCGGATTTCACCGCGCTGCTGCAGGCGGAAGTTGCGTGCCGACAGGCCGGTCATCTTGTGCACGGCCTGCTCCATGGTGAAAAGCTTCTGCTCGCGCCAGTAGCGCGCCAGCACACGCGGGAAGGCGCCCCACAGGCGCGGGTGCGGGTGGCGGTCGTGCGGCAGGCCATCCGAGCCGATCATGCTGCGCGGGTGGCTGATGACCCGCCGCACGTCGTCTTCGTCCATCTGGAAGTAGCAGGCGCCGCCGGGTTTGAGCCGCAGGCAGGCCTCCCGCTGCGTCACCCCCCATTCATCGGCAATCGACGCCAGCATGCGGCCGGTCATCTCCGGGTAGGGCGCCGACCAGCTCACCATCACCTCGATCACGCCATCGACCAGGTCCTCGCGCAGCACCGTGGAGCCGGCCACGTAGGGGTAGACATCCATCGCGATGTCCTGCCGCAACGCCAGTGTGTCGATCAGCGGCAGCGTCTCTCGCGTGCGGCCCCAGTTGGCCGGGCCGGCGCATTTGTGGTGTGAAATGACCAGCGGCACGCCGGCTTCGAAGGCGCAGTCGCTGGCCTCGTGCATGGCCTCCAGGATGTCGGCCATTTCCGAACGCATGTGGGTGGCGTAGATGCCGCCGTAGCGGGCCACCACGCGCGCCAGTTCGGTCACCTCGCCGGCCGGAGCGGGCATCGCTTCGGCGTAGAACAGGCCCGATGACAGGCCGATCGCGCCATCGTCCATGCACTGCGCCAGCAACTGGCACATGGCATCAATCTCGTCAGCCGTTGCCGCGCGCGTGAGGTCAGGCACGCAGGCGAAGCGCAGCGTGGTGTGGCCGATCAGCGGCGCCACGTTGACGGCCGGCTGTGCCTCGGCGACTGCCTTCGCATAGGCGGCGACCGAGGAGTACTTGAACGAGCTGCCCAGCAGCGTCAGTGCGCCCATCGGCTCATCGACTACATATGGCGCGACCGACAGGCCGCAGTTGCCGGTGACCACCGTGGTCACGCCCTGCGAAAGCTTGGGAAACATGCCGGGCGCGTTGAGCACGATGGCGTCGTCATGGGTGTGCACGTCGATGAAGCCCGGCGCAATGGCCAGGCCGGTGCAGTCGCGCACCTCGACATCGGCAAGCGACAGGCCGGCCGGCAGACGGGAGCGCAATTGCCTGCCCACCGCCGTGATGCGCTCACCCTGCAGCAGCACGTCGCCGGTCTGGCCGGGAGCGCCTGTGCCGTCAACAATGAGGCCGTTTTCCAGCAGCACCGCACCGGTCATGACGATGACCCCGTCGTGCCGTTGGCGGCCTCGTCCCAGTTCACCCGCGGATGGTGCTGCATATCCACGCCGCGCGTCTCCAGCGTGCGCTGGATGTTGTTGAGCCGGT
>CALRME020000403.1:0-3804 GCA_943369045.1 Sphingobacterium thalpophilum | reverse complement strand
CTTCATGAACCGCCAGCTGTTCTACAACGGCTACCCGCGTGTGGTCGACCTTTTCGGCAACACCGACTGCGCCGCCACGGGCGAACCTTCCCCCGAGGAAGCGGCGCTGCTGGCGCCCTGGCGCGGCAAGGTGCCCGATGCGGTGTTTGGCCCCATGTACCAGCCGCCCAGGACCGAGGGGCCAGGCCAGTCCTTGCGCGCCAACCTGCGCCGTGCGCAGGCCCTGCTCAAAGACGCTGGCTGGGAATACCGGGATGGTGCGCTGCGCAACGCCAAGGGCCAGCCTTTCGCCCTTGAATACCTCGACAGCCGGGAAGGCGGCGTGCGCACGGTCTCACCCTGGATGCGCAACCTTGAAAAGCTGGGCATCCAGCTGAAGTTCGTGTCCGTGGATTTCGCGCTTTACCAGCAGCGGCAGGACAAGTTCGATTTCGACGTCATCAGCATCAACTTCCCGGGAACCCACAATCCGGGCCAGCAACTGGCCGACATCTTCGGCAGCAAGGCGGCGGACACCGAAAACTCGGGCAATTATTTTGGCGTCAAGAACCAGGCGGTCGATGCCTTGATCGCCGCCGTGACGGGGGCCCGCACCAAGGCCGAACTGATCCCTGCGTGCAGGGCGCTGGACCGGGTCATCATGCACACGCACTACCTGATCCCGCAATGGACGCTGATGTCGCACCGCATGGCCTACAACGCGTGGCGGCTGGCTTTCAAACAGCCCATGCCGCCTTATGCCAATGCGGAAGAATGGGTGATGGGCTACTGGTGGTCCAAAGCGCAGGAAAAGAAGTAAGCCATGTTCGCCTACATCCTCAAGCGCCTGCTGCTGATGATCCCGACCCTGCTGGGCGTGCTGCTCATCACCTTTGCGGTGATCCAGTTCGTGCCGGGAGGGCCGGTGGAGCAATACCTGGCGGAAGCCAAAGGCTTCGGTGGGGTGGAGTCGGGCGGCTCGAGCTACCGCGGCAGCCAGGGTGTGGATCCCAAGCGCATCGAGCAGATCAAGGCGCTCTACGGCTTTGACAAGCCGCCCATGGAGCGGCTGGGCCAGATGCTGGGGCAATTCGCGCGCTTTGACCTGGGCACCAGCTTTTTCCAGAACAAGAAGGTCTGGGACCTGATCCTGGAGAAGCTGCCGGTTTCCATCAGCCTGGGTTTATGGACCTTTCTCATCAGCTACGGCGTGGCCGTGCCGCTGGGGGTGGCCAAGGCGGTGCGCGCGGGTTCGCGTTTCGACTTCATCACCACGTTGCTGATTCTTGTGGGGTACGCCATCCCCGGCTTTGTGCTCGGCGTGGCGTTGCTGGTGATCTTCGGCGGGCAGTTGCAGTGGTTTCCGCTGCGCGGGCTGACCTCGCCGAACTGGGACGAATTGAGCGTGGGCGGCAAAGTCGTCGACTACCTCTGGCACATCGTGCTGCCCGTGACGGCGATGGTGTTCGGCAGCTTCGCCGTCACCGCCATGCTGACCAAGAATTCCTTCCTGGAGGAAATCCGCAAGCAGTATGTGCTGACGGCCCGTGCCAAGGGTCTCGATGAACGCCGCGTTCTGTGGAAGCACGTGTTCCGCAATGCGCTGATCCCCATCATCACCGGCTTCCCGGGCGCCTTCATCGGCGCTTTCTTCACCGGTTCGCTGCTGATCGAAACCCTTTTCTCGCTGGACGGGCTGGGCCTGCTCAGCTACGAAAGCATCATCCGGCGGGACTACCCGGTGGTGCTGGGAACGCTGTACCTGTTCACGCTGATCGGGCTGGTGACCAAGCTGGTGAGCGACCTTTGCTACGTATTGGTGGACCCCCGTGTCAAATTCGACTAGCCCTGCCGGCCGCGCCTGGCGGCGCTTTCGCCGAAACCCGCTGGGCTTCTGGAGCCTGGTGCTTTTCAGCGTCATGGTGGTGCTCAGCCTGTTTGCCGAAGTGCTGTCCAACGACCGGCCTCTGGTGGTGCGCTACCAGGGCACGACGTATTTCCCGATGCTCAAGGACTATTCCGAGCAGACCTTCGGCGGCGACTTTCCCACGCCCACGGACTACCTGGACCCTTTCATCCGCGGGCGCATCACGACCGGTGACAACTGGGCGCTCTACGCACCCAATCCTTACGGCCCCAAAACGCTGAACTACTTCGCCAAATCGCCCAGCCCGGCCGCGCCGACCCGGGACAACTGGCTGGGGACCGATGACCGGGGCCGCGACCTTTTGGCGCAACTCCTGTATGGCTTTCGCGTGAGTGTGCTGTTCGGCCTGGCTTTGACGGCGATCGGCACCGTGCTGGGCATCGCTGCGGGCGCAGTGCAGGGCTATTTCGCCGGCAAGACCGACCTGGCATTCCAGCGCTTCATCGAGATCTGGAGCGCAATGCCCGAGCTGTATTTGCTGATCATCTTCAGCGCCATCTTTGCGCCCAGCGTGGCCCTGCTGCTGATCCTGCTCAGCCTGTTCGGCTGGATGGGCCTGTCGGACTACGTGCGGGCCGAATTCCTGCGCAACCGGCAGATGGACTATGTGCGCGCCGCCCGGGCGCTGGGCGTGGGCAACGGCCGCATCATGTGGCGCCACATCCTGCCCAACAGCATGACGCCGGTGGTGACCTTCCTGCCGTTTCGCATGAGCGGCTCCATTCTGGCGCTGACCTCGCTGGACTTCCTCGGGCTTGGCGTGCCTCCGGGAACGCCTTCGCTGGGCGAGTTGCTCAGCCAGGGCAAGAACAACATCGATGCATGGTGGATATCGCTCTCGACATTTGGCGTGCTGGTGCTGACGCTGCTGCTGCTGACATTCATGGGCGATGCGCTGCGCGATGCGCTCGATCCGCGCAAGGCCGACAAATGAGTGCGCCTTTGCTCGACGTCCGTGGCCTGCGTGTTGCCTTCGGTGGCAAGGAAGTGGTGCACGGCATCGATTTCTCGATCGCGCCGGGTGAAAAGCTGGCGCTGGTGGGCGAGTCGGGTTCGGGCAAGACCGTCACCGCGCTGTCGTTGCTGCGCCTGGCGCAGAACGCAGAAATCTCGGGATCTGCGGTGCTCAATGGCCTGCAAAGCACAGCTGACATGCTTGACTTGCTATCGATTCCAGAGCGCCAGCTGCTGGCGATCCGCGGCCAGGAGATCGCCATGATCTTCCAGGAGCCGATGACAGCGCTCAATCCCCTGTTTTCGGTGGGCGACCAGATTGCCGAGGTCCTGGAACTCAAGCAGGCCCTGAGCAAGCGCCAGGCCTGGGCGGCGGCCATCGAAGCGCTGGCCGCGACAGGCATTCCCGAACCGGCGCGACGCGCCCAGGCTTTCCCCCACCAGCTCTCGGGCGGGCAGCGGCAGCGCGCCATGATCGCCATGGCTTTGGCCTGCAGGCCGCGCCTGCTGCTGGCCGACGAACCGACCACGGCGCTTGACGTGACGCTGCGCGCCCAGATCCTGGACCTGTTGTCCGACCTGCAGCGGCAGACCGGCATGGCGGTGCTGATGATCACGCACGACCTGAACCTGGTGCGCAAGTTCGCCGACCGCATTGCGGTGATGGAGTCTGGCCACCTCGTCGAGGAGGGCGCGGTCGCCGATGTGTTCGCCAGCCCGCAGCATCCCTACACGCAGAAACTCATCGACAGCCGGCCGGTGCGCGACGTCGACCCGGCGCCGACCACGGCCGCCGCCGCTGTCATGAAGGCGGCCGCCTTGCGGGTGGGCTACCCGGTGCCGGTGCCGGGCGTTCGCGGGTGGTTCAAGAGGGGCGAGTTTGTCGCTGTCAAGGGCGCTTCGTTCGACCTGCAGCCAGGCCGGACACTGGGCGTGGTGGGTGA
>CALRME020000402.1:0-3810 GCA_943369045.1 Sphingobacterium thalpophilum | reverse complement strand
CCACGACCGCGGCGACTCCGAAGACCTGATGGGCCTGGTGCGGCACGACATCGGCCTGGCCGACCAGGGCAAGCGCTTCCCGCTCAAGGGCACCTGCCTGTCGATCTACTCGCGCGTGGTCAACAGCCGCGAGCCGCTCGATGCCGTGCTGGCCAAGGTGTTCCCCTGGTGCGCGCAGTGGGAGAGCGAACTCAAGAACCTGTTTGGCTGTTACGTGCAGGCCAAGCAGGAGCAGAACGTGCTGGACTACGACGACCTGCTTCTGTTCTGGGCCGAGATGATGGCCGTGCCAGCGCTGGCCGCCGAGCTGGGCGCGCGCTTCGACCATGTGCTGGTCGACGAATACCAGGACACCAACCGCCTGCAGGCGGCGGTGCTCATTGGCCTGAAGCCCGACGGGCGCGGCGTGACGGTGGTGGGCGACGACGCCCAGTCCATCTATTCCTTTCGCGGCGCGACGGTGCGCAACATCCTGGACTTCCCGCTGCAGTTCGCGCAGGAGGCCAGGGTAATCGCGCTGGAACGCAACTACCGTTCGACACAACCCATCCTGGATGCATCGAACGCGGTGATCGGCGAAGCCACCGAGCGCCATGCCAAGACACTGTGGACCGACAAGGCTTCCAGCCGCAAGGCGCAGATCGTGCTGGTGCCCGGCGAGGTGGAGCAGGCGCAGTGGGTGGCGGGCCGGGTCCTCGAACACCGCGAGCAGGGCCTGACGCTCAAGTCCCAGGCCGTGCTGTTTCGCGCCTCCTCGCACAGCGCGCCGCTGGAGCTGGAACTGATGCGCCGCGACATCCCGTTCGTGAAGTTCGGCGGCCTGAAGTTCCTGGAAGCCGCGCACGTAAAAGACCTGCTGGCCGTTCTGCGCTTCGCGCAGAACCCGCGCGGGCGCATGGCGGGTTTCAGGGCCGTACAGCTGATCCCGGGCATAGGCCCTTCCACGGCGGCACGGCTGATGGACGCGATGGCCACAGCGGCCGACCCGCAGGAGACGGTGGCGGCCTTCGCCGCGCCCGCATCGGCGAATGAGGACTGGAAGGGTTTCGCGCAGCTCTACAGCGCGCTGCGTTCGCCCACCGCCAGCTGGCCCGCCGATCTGGAAGCCGCGGCACGCTGGTACCTCCCGCAGCTCGAGCGCAACTACGACGATGCCCACGTGCGCAAGGCCGACATCCTGCAACTGCAGCAGCTGGCGGTGGGCTATGCCTCGCGTGAGCGTTTCCTGGCTGAGCTCACGCTGGACCCGCCCGACGCCACCAGCAACCATTCTGGCGCGCCGGGCCTTGACGAGGACTACCTCATCCTCTCGACCATCCATTCGGCCAAGGGCCAGGAGTGGCGCTCGGTGCACGTGCTCAACAACGTGGACGGTTGCATCCCGTCGGACATGGCCACCGGCAATGCTGACGACATCGAGGAAGAGCGCCGCCTGCTGTATGTGGCCATGACGCGCGCCAAGGAGCACCTGCAGCTGGTGGTGCCGCAGAAGTTCTACGTTACCCAGCAGCGCGGCGCCGGCGACAGGCACCTCTACGCGGGCCGCACGCGCTTCGTGACCGACGCGATGCTGCCGCTGTTCGAAGCGGTGGTGTGGCCGACGGTGCTGGCTGCGAACGGCGTTGCGCAGCCCCAGGAGGCGCTGATGCAGGTGCGGGCCAGGGCCATGTTGGCCTGGCGCTGAAATCGCTCAAGCAGTATTGGTGCGGCTTGCAGGCCGGAAATGGCCCGGAAGGCGCATGCAGACTGCTTGCGGATTTTCATAAGAGATTGAGTCGATCTCCTACGGCAGGCTGCACAAAGCCGCGTTCTACTGGGCACCAACCCAACCGCAGGCGAAAGAAGAATTCATGGACTGGCTCCAGTGGCCCGCAATGCTTGTCACCGTCCTGGCCTCATGGCTGGTCGGGTCGGACACCGAGAAGCGTCGCAAGTGGGGCTTCTGGATCTTCATGGCGAGCAACGTCCTGTGGGTCGCCTGGGGCATACCGGCCAAGGCCTGGGCGCTGGTAGCACTTCAGCTTGCCTTGGCTGCCATGAACATCCGTGGAATGATGAAGACCGAAAAAAAGGAGAGCGCGTCGTGAAGAAGATTGCCGCAATCATTCTGGGTCTTGTGCTCGCAGGCGCGGTATTGGCACAGCAAGGCGCGGCGCCGCCCGTCAAGGCCACCTACGGCCTGCAGGCCGGGCAGTTCGCGTCGGAGAAGGATGCTTTCCGCCTGGCAGCCAGGATCAGTGACCAGGGCGTGCCGGTTACCGTCGTGATCGTGAAGAACGCTTCCGGCGCCTCAAGCGCCGTCGTCGCGGTGGGCAGCTTTGCTTCCACCCAGGAAGCGCAGGCGCAACGCATGGCGCTGGCGAGCCGCCTGGCCATCGCGCCGGCCATGCCGGTCATCGCCATACCGCCGCCGCCGGCGCCGCTGTAGAACGCACTGGATCCCCGCCTGCGCGGGGATGACGGGCTTTTCAGCCCGGCTCTTTCCAGCCGCCGCCCAGCGCCTTGTACAGCAGCACCTGGTTCTGCAGCTGCGACAGGCGCGTCTGAACCAGCGCCTGGCGTGCGGCGAACAGCGAGCGCTGCGCGTCCAGCAGGTCGAGGTAGCTGGCCACGCCATTGGTGTAGCGCAGGTCCGAGAGCTTGTAGCGCACCGATTCGGCTTCCACCACATTGCGTTGGGCTGCCAGCTGGTCGCCCAGCGTGGCGCGCGAGGCCAGTGCGTCGGCCACCTCGCGGAAGGCCGACTGGATGCCCTTTTCGTACTGGGCCACGGCGATGTCGCGGCTGGCGTTGGCCGAGGCCACGCCCGCAGCCGTGCGGCCCGAATCGAAGATGGGCGCAAGCAGTTGCGGCGCCAGCGTCCAGCCCCAGCTGCCGCCCTTGAACAGCCCCGAGAGCTCGTTGCTGGCGGTACCTATGCCGGCCGTGAGCGAGATGCGGGGGAAGAACGCCGCGCGCGCGGCGCCGATGTTGGCGTTGGCCGAGATCAGCTGCTGTTCCAGCTGGCGGATGTCCGGGCGGCGCACCAGCACCTCGGACGGTGTGCCGGCCGGCACGTCGGGCAGGGCGACGGCTTCCGTCGTGGCCGGCACGGCAAATCCGGCGGGCAGCGGAGCGCCGGTCAGCAGCACCACCAGGTTCTGGTCGATGGCCTTCTGGCGCTGGATCTGCGCCAGCGTCACGCGCGCGCTTTCGGTGAGCGATTGGGCCTGGCGGAAGTCGAGTTCCGAGGTCGCGCCGTTGTCAAAGCGCAGCTTGGTCAGGCGCAGCGATTCCTCGCGTGTGGCCAGGGTCTGCTGGGTCAGCGCCAGCAGCTCCTCGTCGGCCAGCAGGCTGAGGTAAGTCGTGGCCACGGTGGAGACCAGGCTGATCTGCGCGGCCTTGCGGCCTTCCTCTGTGGCCAGGTAGCTCGCCAGCGCGGCTTCGCTCAAGCTGGCCACGCGGCCGAAGAAATCGATCTCCCAGGCCGTGACCTGCAGGCCCGCCTGGTAGACACTGGCGATGCCGCCATTGGCCGTCGGCGTGCGCGAGCCGGTGACCACGCCATTGACGGTGGGCAGGCGGTCGGCCTTGCGGATGTCGTACTGCGCGCGGGCCTGCTCGATGTTGAGCACCGCCACACGCAGGTCGCGGTTGTTGGCCAGGGCGGTGGTGATCAGCTGCTTCAGGCGCGCGTCGGCAAAGAAGTTCTGCCAGTCGAGGTCGGCAGCGGCCGTGCCGGTCACGACGGCCGGATAGGGCCAGCTGCCCTGGACGGGCGCGGCGGGCCGCTCGTACCTGGGCATCATCGAACAGCCGCTGATCAGCATG
>CALRME020000401.1:0-3821 GCA_943369045.1 Sphingobacterium thalpophilum | reverse complement strand
ACCTATAACGCCATTGACGGCGTACCCCAGGACTTCCACCTGGTGCACCTGGGCGCGCGGGCGCTTGGCGGCGCGGCACTGGTGTTTGTCGAGATGACCAGCCCGACGCCCGAAGGCCGCATCACACCCGGTTGCCCCGGCCTGTGGAACGACGGGCAAGGCCGCGCCTTCAAGCGCATCGTTGACTTCGTGCACACGAGCAGCAGCGCCAAAATCGGCCTGCAACTGGGCCACAGCGGCGCCAAGGGCTCCACGCAGCGCGGCTGGGAAGAGATGGACGAGCCCTTGCCGCAAGACAACTGGCCATTGACCGCGGCCAGCGACGTCGCCTACGGCTCTCAAAACCAGACGCCCCGCGCCATGGACCGCGCAGACATGGACGCCATGCTGGCGCACTTTTGCGATGCAACCAGGCGCGCGGCGGATGCGGGTTTCGACTGGCTGGAACTGCATTGCGCGCATGGCTATCTTCTCTCGGGCTTCATCAGCCCGCTGACCAACACCCGGACGGACGGATACGGTGGTTCGCTCGCCAACCGGTGCCGGTATCCGCTGGAAGTGTTCCGTGCGATGCGGGCGATCTGGCCCCCTGCCCTTCCCATGAGCGTGCGCATCTCGGCCCACGACTGGGCGCCCGGCGGCAACACCGACGACGACGCGGTGGAGATCGCCCGCATGTTCAAGGAGGCGGGCTGCGACTTCATTGACGTGTCCTCCGGCCAGACCACGCGCGACGCGAAGCCCGTCTATGGCCGCATGTACCAGACGCCGTTCGCGGACCGCGTGCGAAACGAGGCGGGCATCCGCACTATTGCCGTCGGCGCGATCAGCGAGGCCGACCACGCCAACAGCATCATTGCTGCCGGGCGAGCCGACCTGTGCGCCATCGCCCGGCCGCACCTGGCGGACCCGGCCTGGACGCTGCATGAAGCTGCCCGCCTGCAGAGCCGCGACGTGGAGTGGCCGCGCGAATACCTGAGCGGGCGCGACCAGCTCTACCGCGAATTGCAGCGACAGGCGCAGGTGGCCGCCGCCACTGCCCCCCCCATCAAGAACAAATCGGAAGAGGAGGCCTGAAATGGACATGGAAGCCCGCGCTCACAGCGAACACCCCGAGGCGTTGCGCCTGTGGCTGCGCCTCTTGACCTGCACCCAGCTGGTGGAAAAGCAGGTGCGCAGCCGGCTGCGCGAGCAGTTCGACACCACGCTCCCCCGCTTTGACCTGATGGCGCAGCTGGAGCGCTCGCCCGATGGCATGAAGATGAACGAGCTGTCGCGCCGGATGATGGTGACCGGCGGCAACGTGACCGGCATCACCGACCAGCTGGTCGCCGAACAGCTGGTTGAGCGGGTTGATGTGGAGGGCGACCGCCGTGCCTATCGGGTACGCCTGACGCCACGGGGCCGCAAGCTGTTCCACGAGATGGCGCATGAGCATGAGCGCTGGATCGTGGAAGCCTTTGAAGGTCTCGGTGAGCGGGACATCGCAATGCTCCACAAGCTGCTGGGCAAGGTCAAGGAACAGGCCCTCAAGGAGAACGCATGAAACACTATGTAGGAGCCGCCAACCCGATGCGCGCACAGTTCGACGCTCGCGCGGGGTATGAGGCAAGGCACTTCTCATGGGCTTTCGATTCGGGCGTCGGCACCGTGACGCTGAACCGGCCCGAGCGCAAGAACCCGCTGACTTTCGATTCGTACGCCGAGTTGCGCGACTTCTTCGACGCGCTGCGCCGTGCGACCGATGTGAAGGCCGTCGTGGTCACCGGTGCCGGCGGCAATTTCTGCTCCGGGGGCGACGTGCACGAAATCATCGGCCCCCTGACTACCATGAGCATGCCGGAGCTGCTCGAATTCACCCGCATGACCGGTGACCTGGTCAAGGCCATGCGCAACTGCCCGCAGCCCATCATCGGCGCGATCGACGGTGTCTGCGCCGGCGCCGGCGCCATGATGGCCCTGGCCTGCGACCTGCGCTACGGCAGCGCGAACACGCGCACGGCTTTCCTGTTCACCCGAGTGGGCCTGGCGGGAGCCGATATGGGGGCCTGCGCCCTGCTGCCGCGGGTGATTGGCCAGGGGCGCGCCTCTGAATTGCTGTTCACCGGCCGCGCCATGACCGCCGACGAAGGTCTGGCCTGGGGCTTCTTCAACGCACTGTGCGAGCCTGCAGCCCTGCAGGACAAGGCCATGGCTATGGCGCGCGAACTGGCGGCCGGGCCGACCTTTGCGCACGGCATGACCAAGACCATGCTGCAGCAGGAATGGGCCATGACCATAGAGCAGGCCATTGAAGCCGAGGCGCAGGCGCAGGCCATCTGCATGCAGACGCAGGACTTCAAGCGGGCTTATGAGGCCTTCGCGGCGAAACAAAAGCCGGTGTTCGGCGGGAACTGACGGCATGCTGGACCGCCCTCACCTCGAGCTGCCCTTCTTCGACGACGTACACCGGCAACTGGGCCGCGAACTGCACGAATGGGCATCGGCCCAGCAGGTCGATGAGGCCGATGACCGCGCCGCCTGCCGGGAATGGGTGCGCCGCCTGGGCGCAGCCGGCTGGCTGCGCTACTGCGTGCCGGCGGCCTTCGGTGGTGCGCTGGAGAAGCTCGATTCACGCGCACTCGTCGTCGTCCGCGAGACGTTGGCCTTCCATTCACCGCTGGCAGACTTTGCATTCGCGATGCAGGGCCTGGGCAGCGGGGCCATCACGCTGGCGGGCACGCCCGCGCAGCAGCAGCGCTACCTGCCTGCTGTCGCCAGCGGCGGCAAGATCGCTGCGTTCGCGCTGAGCGAAGCCGACGCCGGCTCGGACGCCGGCGCGATGAAGACCCGTGCCACGGCCACCGCAACGGGCGGCTGGCACCTGGACGGCAGCAAGACCTGGATCAGCAACGGCGGCATTGCCGATTTCTACTGCGTGTTCGCCAAGACCGACGAGCAGGCGGGCACGCGCGGCATCACCGCCTTCCTGGTTGATGCCGGCAGCAAGGGTCTGGATGATTCGCAACACATCCGTGTCATGGCGCCGCACCCACTGGCCACGCTGGTCTTCAGCGGCTGTGCACTTGATGCTCTAGCCCAGCTGGGCGCACTCAATGGCGGCTTCAGGCTGGCCATGCAGACGCTGGACATCTTCCGGGCGTCGGTCGCTGGTGCCGCACTGGGCTTTGCCCGGCGTGCCCTGCATGAGGCGGTGACGCACTCCAGGCAGCGCCCCATGTTCGGGCAGATGCTGTCGGACTTCCAGCTCACGCAGGCCAAGCTCGGCGAAATGGCCGCGCTGATCGATGCCGGCGCGCTGCTCACGTACCGCGCCGCCTGGCTGCGGGACGTCAAGCAGGTCCGCACGACGGCGGAAGCCGCCATGGCCAAGATGGCCGCAACCGAGAACGCACAGCGCGTGATCGACATGGCCCTGCAGATGCATGGCGGCCTGGGCGTCAAGGTCGGTACGCGGGTGGAAAGCCTGTACCGCGACATCCGGTCGCTGCGCATCTACGAGGGCGCCACGGAAGTCCAGCAACTCATCATCGGCAAGTCCGTCCTTGCGGGGTAAGAGCATGAGCGCCCAGATCGACCGTTTCGTCCATGACCGGCTCCCGCCCCGGGACGCGTGGCCCGAATTGCGCTACGAGTTGCCGGAATTGCGGCTGCCCGCCCAGCTGAACCTGGTTGAGGAGCTTCTGGACAAGGCCGCCAGCCGCGGCTGGGAAGACCAGCCCATGCTGCGCTCCAGGGCGCGGACCCTGAGCTACGGCCAGGCGCGCGCAGAGGTCGACCGCATGGCAAAAGTGCTGGTCGAGGACTTGGCGCTGGTGCCT
>CALRME020000400.1:0-3821 GCA_943369045.1 Sphingobacterium thalpophilum | reverse complement strand
TCTGTTCGAGTTCGGTGGCCAAGCGCTGGTCGCTGGCCGACAGCTTGCCGCGAACCGCGGCGGCCGCCAGCACGCGATCGCGCACCAGGCGTTCCAGCGTCGCGTAACGCGCGGCCGGCGAGTCCAGCAGCTTGGGGTCGAGGGACGGCATGGAGGCACGCAGGCGGTCAACTTCGACCTTGTGCGCGGCGTCCCAGTCTCCCTGCATGATCTCCTGGCCATCAACCTTCGCAACAGCCTCGCCCTTTTCCTTGAAGCGGCTATAGCCATCGATGCCGACCAGGACGAACGAAGGGAAGATCAGCAGGAACAGCAAGAACTGCATGATCTTGGTGTGCTTGCGGACGAAATCAAACATGCTTTGAACTCTCTAAAAACACAAAAGGCGAACTGCCGTTCGCCTTGTCATGGTGGTGGGTGCTGACGGGCTCGAACCGCCGACCTACGCCGTGTAAGGGCGCTGCTCTACCAGCTGAGCTAAGCACCCCACCGGAAACTAATCAGTTCAGCGCGTCCTTCAGGGCCTTGCCCGGACGGAACTTCGGAACCTTGGCTGCCTTGATTTTAATCGCTGCGCCGGTACGGGGATTGCGGCCGCTGCGGGCAGCCCTTTTTCCGACTGCGAAAGTACCGAAACCCACCAGTGACACCGACCCGCCCTTTTTCAGCGTGGTCTTGACGGCGCCGATCATCGACTCCAGCGCGCGCGTTGCCGCCGCCTTGGAAATATCGGCGTGTTTTGCGATGTGCTCAATCAGTTCGGTTTTGTTCACAGGGGTCCCTCTTGAGAGAAGAAGTTGATCAGGTATGTCTCTTCAAAAAAACTTTTGTCTCCCCTTCCTGCAGTTGCCTTTGCGGCTTGTGGGCAGGAATGCGGGAGACGTTTTTCGCGGCTCGTGCCACTGAATGTCATTAGAGCCACGGAGCCAGACCGTGTCAACAAGGCATGCAGCTTTACAACAGCGCGGAGGCGGATTCTAGTCCCTTTTAGTGAGGTTCCATGCGGGTTGCGGCGGCATTTTTGTGCCGCACTGCGCAAAAATTGACGCCCGCAAAATCAACTGCAACTCGTTACAACGCAGAAGTAATTGCCTTGCCCAGATCGCTGGTGCTGGCGGTCCCGCCGATGTCGGGCGTGCGCGGCGCACCGCTTTGGGGATCGAGCACCTTCTCGATTGCCGCGAGCACGGCATCGTGGGCGTCCTTGTGTCCCAGGAATTCGAGCATCATCGCGCCGCACCAGATCTGCCCGATGGGATTGGCGATGCCCTTGCCCGCAATGTCGGGCGCCGAGCCATGCACCGGCTCGAACAGCGAGGGAAACTTGCGGTCCGGGTTGAGGTTGGCGCTGGGCGCTATCCCGATGGTGCCTGTGCAGGCCGGGCCCAGGTCGCTGAGGATGTCACCGAACAGGTTGCTGCACACCACCACGTCGAAGAAATCGGGGCGCTGCACGAAGTGGGCAGTGAGGATGTCGATGTGGAATTTGTCCAGGCGGATGTCCGGATAGCCCTTGGCCATTTCGGCGACACGCTCATCCCAGTAAGGCATGGTGATGGCGATGCCGTTGGACTTGGTGGCGCTGGTGACATGCTTCTTCGGCCGCTTCATCGCGAGCTCGAAGGCAAACTTCAGCACGCGGTCGGTGCCGATGCGCGAGAAGATGCTTTCCTGCATGACGATCTCGCGCTCGGTGCCCGGGTACATGCGGCCGCCCACGGCGGAGTATTCGCCTTCGGTGTTCTCGCGCACGATGTACATGTCGATCTCGCCAGGCTGGCGCGGGCTGCCGTCCTTGCGCACCACCGGGCAGACGATGCCGGGCATCAGGCGCGCCGGGCGCAGGTTTACGTACTGGTCGAACTCGCGGCGAAACAGGAGCAATGAGCCCCACAGCGACGTGTGGTCAAGGATCTTCTCGGGCCAGCCCACCGCGCCGAAGTAGATCGCATCGTGGCCGCCAACGAGGTCCTTCCAGTTGTCCGGCATCATCTGGCCGTGCTTTTCGTAATAGTCCCAGCTGGAAAAGTCGAAATGGTCAAAGGCCAGATCGATGCCAAACCTGGTGGCGGCCGCCTCCATCACGCGTACGCCCTCAGGCATGGTTTCCTTGCCGATACCGTCGCCGGCGATGACTGCGATACGTTTCTTGCTCATGTGTCAGCTCCTGAAAAATTGAAGTGCTTCGTCCAGCAGAAGGGCAGGAGCCTCTTCCGCGATGTAGTGGCCGCAAGGCAGGCTGCGGCCGCTCATGTTCGTTGCGCGCTCGCGCCACAGGGCCGGAACGTCGAATGACTTGCCCACCGCACCGTGTTCACCCCACAGCACGCGCAGCGGCTGCGAAAGCATGCGGCCGGCCGCCACATCGGCGCGGTCGTGCTCCAGGTCGACTCCGGCGCTGGCACGGTAGTCTTCGCTGATGGCCATGCCGGTTCCGGGGATGGCGATACACCGCTCGTATTCCGCCAGGGCATGCGGCGCGAACGCATCAAGCCCCGCGTGACGCTTGCCCATGACACTGCGCAGGTAGCGTACCGGGTCGGAGTCGATCAATGCCTCGGGCAGCGGAGGCGGCTGTATCAGGAAAAACCAGTGCCAGTAGGCGGTGGCGAAAGCCTGGCTGGTATTGGCATACATGGCCAGTGTGGGTGCTATGTCCAGCAGCATGAGCCTCTCCACGGCATCGGCGTTGTCGGAGGCCAGCCGGTGCGCGACGCGGGCGCCGCGGTCATGTGCAAGAACCTGGAAGCGCGTGAAGCCGCAATGCGCCATCACCGCCATGGCATCAAGCGCCATTTCGCGCTTTGAATAGGCCAGGTGCCGGTCGTCGGATGCAGGGCGGCCGGAATCCCCGTAACCGCGCAGGTCCATCAGCACCACACTGAACCGCTCTGCCAGGACAGGGGCCACGAGGTGCCACATGGCCTGGCTTTGCGGATGCCCATGCAGCAGCAGAAGCGGTTCGCCCTTCCCGGCTCTGCGGCACGCCAGGCTGACACCGCCGCGCGAAACTTCGAACCGTGAAAACGTCTGCAACATGGCGATGAATTCTGCCTGTAGGGGCAGCCCAACAGCAAGCAACAATCGGTTAATCTATTATTTCCAATATGGAATCAATTGACCGAAGTGACCTGGACCTGGTTCTGGCGGTACGCAACCAGGGCAGCTTGACGGGCGCCGCCCTCAGCCTGGGCGTCGCCCCGCCCGCCATCACCAAGCGGCTTGCGGCCCTGGAAGAGCGCCTGGGGCAGCGCCTGTTCCTGCGCACCACACGCCGGGTCAGCCCCACTGCCGAAGGCGAGGCCATCTGCGAGCGCGCGCAGTCCTTGCTGCTTGGCTTTCATGAACTCGAAGCCGAATTGCAGGAGCGCAAGGCCGAGCCCACGGGCCTGATCCGGCTTGCCGCGACTTTCGGCTTCGGGCGGCTCTGGCTCGGGCCCGTGCTGGCGCAATTCCAGAGCCTGTACCCGCGCCTGTCGGTGCAAGTGCAGCTGACCGAACAGCTGCCGGACCTTTCCGCACAAGGTTTTGATGGCGCGGTGTGGCTCTGGTCGGTCCAGGGCCGCCGCGCTTCGGAATGGATCGCGCGGCGACTGGCCCGCAATCAGCGGGTTCTGGTGGCAGCGCCCGCCTACCTCAAGCGCCGCGGCACTCCGGCCAGCCTCGAAGACCTGGCGCAGCATGACTGCCTGGTGGTGCGCGAGCATGAGCGGTTCGACATCTGGAACCTGCAAAAGGACAGGGACAAGTCAGTGACAAGGGTGCGCGTCCAGGGGCCTTTGTCCAGCAACTCAGGCGAACTGGTGCGCGACTGGTGCCTT
>CALRME020000399.1:0-3826 GCA_943369045.1 Sphingobacterium thalpophilum | reverse complement strand
AACCCCTGAGCCCTTGCCCTTGCCTTCGGACCTCGCCTCTTTCTTTGCGAGGCGGTCCGCATCGAGCTGCTGGCCGGCCGCCAGCCACTGTGCGAATTCTTCCGGTGTCTCCAGCGTGATGCGGCCCAGCGTGGCCGAGCGGAATTCGCCCATCACGATCTCGGCGGCCTTCTGCAGGTTGATCTTGCCCTTGCCCAGCAGCGCGCCGCGCTTGCGGCCCACGGCCTCCAGCACTTCCTCGTCCTTCATCGCCGCCACGCCGTCGAGCTTGAAGCGCGCTTCCAGGTTGGGCGCGTAGTGCTGGCGCAGGTAGTCCAGCAGCTCCAGCGCCACTTCTTCCTCGTCATAGGCATTTCGGCCGATCGCGCCGCTCGCCGCGAGGTTGTAGCCGCTCTTGGCCACGATGATGCGCGGCCACAGCAGGCCGGGCGTGTCATAGAGGTAGAAGTCGTCGGCTAGCGTGATGCGCTGCTCCAGCTTGGTGATGCCGGCTTCGTCGCCGGTCTTGGCGTGGCGCTTGTTGGTCAGCGCATTGATCAGGGTGGACTTGCCCACGTTGGGCACGCCGCAAATGAGCACCCGCATCGGCTTGACCATGCCGCCGCGCCCGGGCGCCAGCGCATGGCAGGCGGCAGCCAGCGGCGCCACGGCGGCGGCGCTGCTGGCCACCATGCCCAGGGCGCGCGTGCCTTCGATGGCGTTGTAGTGGGCCAGCCACTGCTGGGTCACGGCCGCGTCGGCCACGTCCTGCTTGTTGAGGATCTTCAGCGTTGGCTTGTGGCCGGTCATCTCGGCCAGCAACGGGTTGGCGCTGGAGCCGGGCAGGCGCGCGTCGAGCACCTCGATGACGACGTCGATGTCCTTGATGCGTTCGGCAATTGCCTTGCGCGTGAGGTGCATGTGCCCGGGGAACCACTGGATAGCCATGCACCGACTCTAAATCATCCCCTGGCGGACAAAACGGCGCGGCAGTTTCTGACAGGACGCCAACGCGCCGCCAAAAACAATCTGCTTCTCAACCACTGGAGAAGAACCATGATCAAGACAGCCGTTGCAACCCTCGCCCTTGCCTCCATCGCCGCCCTGGGCCTGTCGGCCTGCGACGTGAAAAAGACGCAGGAAGGCAACATCACCGTGCCCAAGTACGAGGTCGAAAAGAAGCAGTCCGGCGACGTGACGCTGCCCAAGTACGACGTGACCGCGCCCGACGTGAAGGTGACGACGACCGAAAAGACCATCACGGTCCCCACCGTCAAGACCGAGGAAAAGACCATCGAGTTGCCCAAGGTCGAAGTGACCACGGCCAAGGAAAAGGAAGCCGCCGGCAAGAAGTAAGCCGGCGTTGCTGCAAGCCGGGGCTCAGGCCTTCGGCTTGTATGCCACCACGTCGATTTCCACCTTCGCGTCCACCATCAGCCTGGCCTCGGTGGTGGAGCGCGCGGGCTTCTTCTCACCGAAGTAGCTCATGTAAACGCGGTTGAAGCTGCCGAAGTCACGCGCGTCCTGCAGCCACACAGTGGTCTTGCAGACATCGTCGAGCGTGCACCCCGCCAGCGCCAGAACCGTGCCCAGGTTCTTCATGACCTGACGCGTCTGGGCTTCGATTCCCCCCACCACGATTTCACCGTTTTCGTCGGCCGGCACCTGGCCTGAGACGTACACAAAGTCGCCCGCACGCACCGCAGGCGAGAACGGCCGGGGCTGGCGGTCCGAGGCCATGGGCGGGTTTCCCAAATGTTCCAGCGGCATAAAAAGCTCCTTTTAAAGATGGATTCACCGACGATTTCTGAAATATATTTTCAGAATTTCACTCGTTTATGAGGGTTTATCCTGAAATTTGCCGATTCTGAACCAATTAATCTTCAGTTCTGAAAATTACTGTCACAGGAGCTCAGCATGGCACGTAGTCACTGGATTCGCCGCCGCACGGCGTTGTCGTCCCTTCTGGCGCTGGGCGCTGCCGGCGCGGGCATGGGCCCGGTCTGGGCCCAGGGCAAGTCGGCCCTGAACCTGGCCATGGTGGCCGAGCCGCCCACGCTGGACATCCAGTCCACGCCGGCCGACCTGGTCTGCATCATCATGCAGCACGTCTACGAGCCCCTGTTTACTTTTGACGCGAAGGCGGCCCTGGTGCCCATGCTGGCGGAGGCCATGCCAAAAATCTCCGCCGACGGCAAGCTCTACAGCATTGCCCTGCGCAAGGGCGTGATGCTGCACAGCGGCAGAGAGCTCAACTCGGACGACGTGGTGGCCAGCCTCAAGCGCTGGATGGAGGTTTCGCCGCGCGGCAAGTCGGTGGCGGCGCAGGTGGCTGACCTGTCGGCCAAGGGCCCGCTGGGCGTGGAGATCACGCTCAAGAACGCCTATGCACCGCTGCTCTCGCAGTTGGCCATGGCCTCGGGCATGGCGGCCATCATGGCCAAGGAGTCGCTCGCGCAACCCCTGAAGGAGTACGTGGGCACCGGCCCGTACAAGTTCAAGGAACGCCGGCCCGACCAGTTCGTTCTGCTCACCCGCTTTGACACTTATTCGGCCCGCAAGGAAGCCGCCAGCGGCTACGGCGGCAAGCGTGTGGCCGTGATGGAGGAACTGCGCTTCGTGCCGGTGCCCAACGCCAACACCCGCGTGGAAGGCGCGCTGGCAGGCCAGTTCCACTACGCCGACTTGCTGCCCATCGAGGCCCTGGCCCGGCTGGAAAAAGCGCCTGGCAAGGTTGTGCCCATCATGACGCCGTCGTTTGGCTTCCCCTACCTGGTGTTCAACACCAAGGAAGGCTCGCTGTCGCAAAAGGCCGTGCGCAAGGCCGCACAGACGGCGCTGGGCGAAGGCGAGATGCTGGCCGCCGGCTTTGGCGACACGCGCTTTTTCATCGCCGAGGGCAACCACTTCCCCAAGGGAACGCCCTTTTATTCCACGGCAGGCACCGACAGCTACAACGAGCGCGACGCGAAAAAGGCCAAGGCCCAGGCCGAGCAGGCCGGCTACAAGGGCGAGACGGTGCGCATCCTCACCAGCCGCCAATACGACTTCCACTACAACATGGCGCTGATCATGGCCGAGCAGCTCAAGAAGGCCGGCTTCAAGGCCGAGCTGAACGTGGTCGAGTGGGCCACGCTGCTGCAGCGCCGGGCCGATCCCAAGCTGTGGGACATCTACATCACGCATTCGGGCCAGTTCCCAGAGCCCATGCTGTCGCCGCCGCAACTGGGCGACGGCGCACCGGGCTGGTGGACCTCGCCGGCCAAGACAGAGGCGCTGTCTGCGCTGAACCAGGAGCCCAACCCCGCAAAGCGCGGCGCGCTCTGGGCCAGGGTGCAGCAGGTGGTGTATGACGAGGTGCCCTACATCAACGTGGGCAAGTTCGCCAGCCTGTCTGCGCGCGCACCGGCGCTGCAGAACTACACGCCGTTCACCTACCCCTTCTTCTGGAACACCAGTCTCAAGAGTTGATGAGCAAGTCCATGGCCCGCTACCTGCTGTCGCGCCTGGGCGGCATGCTGGTGGTGATGTCGCTGGTCGCGGTGCTGGTGTTCATCCTGACCCGCGCCGCCTCGGGCGACCCGATCGCCGTGCTGCTGGGTGACCAGGCCACGGCCGAGGACATCGCGCGGGTGCAGAAGGTCTACGGGCTGGACAAGCCGCTGCCGGTGCAGTTCGGCCTGTGGCTCAAGGAGCTTGCGCACGGCAATCTGGGTGATTCCATCTTCCTGCAAAGGCCGGTGACGCAGGCGTTGTGGGAGCGGGCCGAGCCCACCACGCTGCTGTCGCTGATGGCCATCGCCATCGCAGCACTGATCGGCGTGCCCGGCGGCATCGTCTCGGCCGT
>CALRME020000398.1:0-3838 GCA_943369045.1 Sphingobacterium thalpophilum | reverse complement strand
CGCGGCTTCGTCACCTACTCCAATGAGGCCAAGACCGAATTGCTGGGTGTGGACGCGGCGCTGATCGAATCGCATGGCGCCGTGAGCGAGCACGTGGCGCGGGCCATGGCTTTTGGCGCGGCGCGCCACTCACGCGCGCGAGTGAGCGTTGCGGTAACCGGCGTGGCCGGACCCACAGGCGGCAGCCCTTCCAAGCCGGTGGGCACCGTGTGGTTTGGCTTTTCGGTGGACGGACGCCTTTTCAGCGAAACCAGGCTGTTCCCGGGTGACCGCGCCGCCGTGCGCAGCGCGACGGTCCAGCACGCGCTGACACGCCTGCTCGAACTGCTGGCCGACGCGGCAGCAGAAGCCTAGGCCAGCATCAACGCCTGCAGCGGCCGGCGCGGCGTGGCATTCACCGGCGCGGACGGATAGCCCAGGCGGCAGAACATCTGCAGCGTTTCGCCCTTGCCGGCCAGCAACTGGTGAGCCTGCGCGTAGTGCGGCGCCATCTCGGGGAATTCCTGCAGCGCCTGGCTCATGGGGTGCATTCCGACACCCAGTTCGGTGGCCTTGAGCTGCATGCGCACATCGGCGCGGCCCGCCTCGATTTGCTGCGCGCGGCGGTTGCCTGGCGTGACCAGCCAGGCAAAGCCCATGGCCGAGCGGCTGTGGCCACCGAAGCGTTCCATCATCTGCTTGTAGCCGGCGCTGCCTTCCACGGGCGGCGCGTTGCGGTCGAACATGCCCAGCGCCGACACCGCCCGCACAAACGCGCTGTTGATGGAAATGCCGTCGCGGTGCGCCAGGATTTCGTCGGGGCCGACGCGGGTCAGCTTCACGCTTTCCATCACAGTGCGTGGCGTCAGCAGTTCTACTTTGGCGGAATCCCAGCAGAGCTGGCGCAGTAGCGGCAGCCGGGCTTCGTCCACGGTGCCCCCTGTCCTGACGGCACCGGGAGGCAGGCTGTCCAGCAAGGGTTGCAACACGGCTGGCGTGACGGGCCGGGCCATGTCGAAATCGACCTTGGGCGTGTGGCGCTTGAGGATCTGCGCAAACAGCGGGTCGGGTCGGCCGCCGGGCACGACCTGGATGCGGGCGACCGCGCGGCGGTCCCAGTCCTTGAGTTGCGCCGGCATCTCGCCCTGCGGCCACAGCGTGACCTCACCGCGCAGCCCATGCTGCGCCAGCGCGATTACCAGCAACTCGATGAAGGCGCCGTGCCCGATCAGGATCTGGCGGCCGAACGGGTCGGTCTCGTGCAGCAGGCGCTCGCGGTCGCAGTACAGCGTGATCGCGCCGGCTTCGCGCAGGTCCACCAGCCAGGGCTGGAGGTTGTGCGGGTTGGGGGCGGTGATGGCATAGGCGATGGCGCGGCGGCGCGGATCGGCCTCAACGCCCGGGCCAGCCCAGGCTTCGACGGCGGCGGCAGGCAGGCGGGAGTCGGCGGCGAATGAGGCCAGAGCACCGGCTCCGGCGGCGGCGACAACGCCGCCGCCCAGGATGCGAACAAATTTTCTGCGGTCCATGATGCGTCCTTTCAGTTGGCGGCCAGAGCGCTCTGGTCGATGCGTTGCGTCAAAGGCTTGAGGTAGCCCAGTTCATCCAGTGCGGTGCGCACGGCTTCGCGGAACGGCGTGCGGTGCACCTCGCCCGTGAGCTGTGCCATGCGGCGGTCCACAAACTGGTGCGGCGTGGTCCACAGGTAGCGCACTTCGCACAGCGCGGCCACGGTCGGCACAAAGAGGCCCACCAGGCGCATCAGCGGCCACGAGAGCCGTTCGACCTTCAGCTGTCCGCTGGCCGGCAGCCAGCCCTGTTCCCGGGCGACGTCAGCCAGCACATCGGCCCAGTCCTGGCCGGTGGCGTTGTAGCCGGCGAAGTGCAGGGTCTCGAAGGAGGGCAGCTTGCTGCGATGCTGGGCCACGCTCACAAAGCTCTTCGCCATGTCGGGCAGGTAGGCCCAGGCGTGCGCGAGATTCAGGGGGCCGGCATAAGTGAACTTGCCGGCGCGCAGGTCCTTGGCCATCGACAGGTCGAACCACGAGCCGGTGCCGCTGCCGAAGAAATCCCCGCCGCGGATCACCACCGCCTTCATGCCCCCGTCCTTCGTGGCTTCCAGGACCTGCTGCTCGCTGGCGATGCGGGTGCGGCCCTTGAAGGTCTGGGCCGCCTGAGCCGTGTCTTCCAGCAGGCGCGCCGGCATGGACTCGCCGAAGTTGTAGACGCTGGCCGGCAGCATCAGCAAGGCGCCGAGTTCGCGGCTGATGTCGATCGCGGCCTGGGTCAGGCGCGGCACCTGGGTGCGCCAGGCCTTGTGGGTGTAAATGGGGCTCAGGGCATTGACGACCACCTGCGCGCTCTTTGCCGCCGCAGCGAGGGCCGCCGTGTCTTCGGGTGCGGCGTGCAGCCATTGGACGCCGGGGATCGCCGGGCCTGCGGGTGCGTGGCCGGCGGCGCCGGGGCGCAGCTGGGCATGGACCCGCCAGCCGGCCTGGGCGAAGGCACGGGCGGCGGCCTGGCCGAACCGGCCACGGGCGCCGAGGATGAGGACGGACTGACTGGGTTGCATGAAGTGCTCCGGTGTGGGTTGCGATAGGCCAATTGTGGAAACACTGGCACTATTCGACAATTGCCTATCTGTCCATAGCAGCTATTCACATATGAATACCAATTTCGACTGGAGCCTTGTCCGCTCCTTCCTGGCCGCACTGGACCAGGGCAGCCTGCTTGGCGCGGCACGCGCCCTGTCGGCCAGCCAGCCCACCATTGGCCGGCACATCGCCGAACTTGAATCGCAGCTGGGCGCCGTGCTGTTCGAGCGCACCGGCCGCGGCTTGTTGCCGACGGAGATGGCGCTGCGCCTGGCTGACACGGCGCGCAGCATGGAGGCCAGCGCCCACCAGCTGGCGCGCGCTGCGTCGGGCGCGGACACGGATGCCGTGGGCAGTGTGCGCATCACCGCCAGCCAGCCGGTGGCCTGCATCCTGCTGCCGCCGGTGCTGGCGCAGATGCGCCTGGCCCTGCCGCAAGTCAGCATCGAGCTCGTATCGAGCAACCAGGTGAGCAACCTGCTGCGGCGCGAGGCTGACATCGCACTGCGCATGGTGCAGCCCGACCAGTCCAGCCTGGTCGCCAAGAAAATCGGGAAGATCACGCTGGGGGCCTGGGCCCACCGCGACTACCTGCGCCGGCGCGGCACGCCCAAGCAGCCGCAGGACCTGCTGGGTCACGAGCTGATCGGCGACGACAAGGATGCCCAGGTGGTGCGCGGTATCGCCGCCATGGGCCTGGCAGCGGGGCCCAACACCTTCGCGCTGCGCACCGACGACCTGATGGCCTACTTCGGCGCGGTGCGGGCCGGCATCGGCATAGGCTTCATTGCCAACTACGTGGCGCGCACCGACAGCCAGCTGGTACCGGTCGTGCCCTCGCTCAAGCTGCCGGTGCTGCCGATCTGGCTCACTGTGCACAGGGAAATCCGCACCAGCGGGCGCATCCGGGCGGTGTACGATTTCCTCGCGGCCCATGTTCCCAGATCACTTTAATCACGAGGAGGACAACATGACCCCCAACGAACAGACCCTGACCACCTTTTATTCCGCGTTCGCGCGGCTCGACGCCGACACCATGGCCAGTTGCTACGCCGAAGATGTGGTGTTCGACGACGAGGTGTTCTCGCTGCGCGGAAAGCGCGAGGTGGCCGGCATGTGGCGCATGCTTTGCGAAGCAACGAAGGCCAAGGGCGCGGACGTGTGGAAGCTGGAGTTCAAGGACATCAAGGCCGACGCGCAGGCCGGCAGCGCGCACTGGGATGCGTACTACCGCTTCAGCGCCACCGGCCGCATGGTGCACAACA
>CALRME020000397.1:0-3841 GCA_943369045.1 Sphingobacterium thalpophilum | reverse complement strand
TGGTTTGTCTCCTGGTGGTCTTATGTGCAAGCGGGAAAAATCATTTGGTCAGCAGCAGGCCCGGCAGCCAGAGCGAGAACGCGGGAACGTAGGTCACCAGCATCAGCGCCACCAGCAGGCCGCCGTAGAAAGGCCAGATGGTGCGCATGACCTCGCCCACCGATATACCCCCTATGGCGCAGCCTACGAACTGTGTCGTACCCACCGGCGGTGTGTTCAGGCCCAGGGCGCAGTTGATCAGCATCATCACGCCGAACTGCGTGGGGTCCATGCCGAAGTGCGCGCAGATCGGCAGGAAGATGGGCGTGCAGATCAGGATGGTGGCCGCCATGTCCAGGAAGGTGCCCAGCAGGAACAGCAGCACGTTGACCATCAGGAAAATCATCCACGGGTTCTGCGTGACCGACGACATCAGGTCCCCGGTTTTCTGCGGCACCTCATACAGCGCCATGAAGTAGCCAAAGGCCGATGAAATGCCGATCAGCAGCAGCACCACGCCTGTGGTCTTGCAGGCTTTGGCGCAGGCCTTCATGAAGTGTTCCCAGCTCAGTGACCGGTAGACCAGCAGCGTCACCAGCAGAGCCCACAGCACCGCGGTGGCGGCTGATTCGGTGGCCGTGAACACACCCGAGAGAATGCCGCCCAGGATGATGAAGATCACGAACAGGCCGGGCAGGGCAGCCGCCAGGCTGCGCCCGACCTCGCCCCAGCCGGCGAAGGCGCCGCGCGTCGGGTAGCCGCGCTTGACGGCCACGAAGTAGGCCGCGGCCAGGTTGCACAGCGTGAGGATGAAGGCCGGGATCAGGCAGGCCACGATCAGGCCCAGGACGCTCACTGACGCAATGCCCGTGGTCGCAAGTGTGAAGATGATGATGTTGTGGCTGGTCGGCATCAGCGCACCGACCAGGGCCGCGTGGGTGGTCACGTTGACCGCGTAGTCGGCGTGGTAACCCTCCTTCTTCATCAGCGGGATCATCACGCTGCCCATGGCCGAGACGTCGGCCAGCGGCGAGCCGGCCACGCCGCCAAAGAGGGTGCAGCCCACCACGTTGCTCATGCCCAGGCCGCCACGCACATGGCCCACCAGGCTGTTGGCAAAGCGCACGATGCGGTCTGCGATGCCGCCATAGAGCATCAGCTCACCGGCGAAGATGAAAAACGGGATGGCCAGGAACGAGAACACCTGCATGCCGCCCACCATCTTCTGGAAGACGACGGCCACCGGCAGGCCGGCCGCCACGATGGTGGCCACTGAGGAAAGGCCGATGGCGAAGGCCACCGGCACACCCAGCACCAGCAGGGCGATGAAACTCAGGGCGAGAACAGTCAATTCCATGCGGGTTCTACTTCTTTGCCCTGTATCAGGGCGATGATGTGTTCAGCCGAGAACAGCACGATGAGCACGCCGGCCACCACCAGCGGCACATAGTCGGCGCCCTCGGGCACGCCCAGCATCGGCTTCTTCTCGTTCCATTTGCCCACGGCCCAGACCCAGCCGCTTTGCGCCATGAGCACACCGAACAGGCCCACCAGCAGGTGGATGACGATTTCCAGCTTCAGGCGGAATCGCTCGGGCAGCAGCGAGACCAGCGACTCCAGGCCGATGTGGCCGGCGTCGCGCACGCCCACCGCCACGCCCAGGGACGTGAGGTAGAGCACCAGCAGCAATGCCAGTGCCTCGGCCCAGGTCGGTGTGTCGTTGAAGATGTAGCGGCCTATCACCTGCCACTGCACGCAAAGGATCACCGCGAGCAGCAAAACGACGGCCAGCATCAGGCTGGCCTTCGAGAGCCCGGCACACAATCTCGTGTATGCGCGGGTGAACCAGTCCATTTACTTGGTGTCCTGCACGGCCTTGACCATGCGCTTGAGGTCTGGCGTGTTCATGAACTTCTCATACACCGGCGCCATCACGGCCTGGAACGATGCCTTGTCCACCTCGACGATCTGCGCGCCGCCCTTCTTGACGACTTCCAGCGACTTGATTTCTTCCTCGTCCCACTTCTTGCGCTGGAACGCCACGGAATCCTTGGCGGCCTTGCGGATGATCTGCTGGTCGGCCGGCGAGAGCTTGTCGTAGACCACCTTGCTCATCAGCAGCATTTCCGGTGCCATCGAGTGCTCCGTCTTGCTGTAGAACTTGACGGCCTCGAAGTGCTTGAAGCCGTCGTACGAGGGCATGTTGTTTTCAGCCGCGTCGATCAGGCCGGTCTTGAGGCCCGTGTAGACCTCGCCAATCGGCATGGGCGTGGCGTTCGCCCCCATGGCGCCCACCAGCGCGACCCACAGGTCGGACTGCTGCACGCGGATCTTCATGCCCTTGGCGTCGGCCAGGGTCTTGACGGCCTTCTTGCCGTAGATCGAGCGCGCGCCCGAGTCGTAGAAGGCCAGGCCGATGAAGCCGTAGGGCTCGCAGTCCTTGAGGATTTCCTCGCCCACCGGGCCGTCCAGCACCTTGCGCATGTGATCGACCGAGCGGAACAGGAACGGCATGGTCGGCACCTGGGTCTTGCTGCAGATGGCGTTCATGGGGCTGATGTTCACGCGGGTGAAGTCCAGCGCGCCGATCTTTGCCTGGTCGATGGTTTCCTTCTCGGAGCCCAGCGCGCCCTTGTTGAACACCTTGATGCTGTGCCGGCCACCGCTGTCCTTCTTGATCTGCTCGCTCATGAACTTCACGGCGGCCACGGTGGGGTAGTCGTCGCTGTTGTGCACGTCGGACGAGCGGAACTCGGTGGCGTGTGCGGTGAAGGCGAGGGCGGCTGCGATGGCCGTGAGGGTGCGCGAAAGTTTCATGGCTTGTCTCCTTTTGAAAATCATTGAATGCAGGCCGGCTCGGCCAGGCCGCGCGCGCCGGGGTTCAGCGCAAAGACGCCGCCGGCGAGCGGCTGGTCCGAAATGTCGCCGCCGGGGCGGATCGACGTGACGTAAAGCGTGTCAAGGTTCGCGCCGCCGAAGGCGCACATGGCGGGCTTTTTCACCGGCACTTCCAGCGAGCGGTCGAGCCGGCCGTCGGGCGTGAAGCGGTGCACCAGCCCGGCGTCGTTGCCGCAGATCCAGTAGCAGCCGTCTTCGTCGACCGCGGCGCCATCGGGACGGCCCGGCAGGTAGGTCATGTCGATGAACAGGCGCCTGTTGGCGGGCGTGCCCAACTCGGTGTCGTAGTCGAAAGCCCAGACCTTCTGCACGCTGGGATGCGAGTCGCTCAGGTACATGGTGCGGCCGTCGGGGCTGAAGGCCAGGCCGTTGGGCACGATGAGGTCCTTGACCAGAGTGGTCAATTCACCTGTGGCCTCAAGGCCGTAGAGCACGCCTGCGGGCGCGGCGGCGGCCATGTCCATCAGCATGGTCCCGGCACGCAGGCGGCCCTGCCGGTCGCAGCGGCCGTCGTTGAAGCGCATGCCTGGCAGCGCGTGTTCCACCGCGGCCATCTGGCGCACCTGCAGATGGGCGTCGCCGTCGCGCACCAGGTGGAAGACGCCGGTTTCCATGCCGCAGACCCAACCGCCGGATGCGTGTGGCGCAATGCAGGCCGGCATTTCCCGGGTGGGCCATCCGTTGGCCGTGTTCGTGGGTGCGTGCCAGCGATTCAGGCGCCTGGCGGGAATGTCCACCCAGTAAAGCGCCTGCTCGGCCGCCAGCCAGACGGGGCTTTCGCCCACGCCGTTGCGCGCGTCCATGACCAGCTCGGCGCGAAAGCCCAACGTGCTCATTCGAAGGGCCCGGCCTTGACGAAGCCGCCGCCCTGGTACTGCGATGCCAGGTCGGTGGGGTCTACCGGTGGCTGGGCCTCTACCTTGTCGCGGAACACCTCGGAACTGTCCTGTGCCTGGAAGCCAAT
>CALRME020000396.1:0-3852 GCA_943369045.1 Sphingobacterium thalpophilum | reverse complement strand
AGGGCCTGATGCACTCGCGCATGTGGCATGCGGCGCTCGAGCGCGTGCAGTACGGGCCTGTGCCGGTGGTTGCCGCGCTGCATGGTGCGGTGGTGGGCGGCGGGCTCGAACTGGCCAGCGCCTGCCATATCCGCGTGGCCGACGAATCCACGTTCTACGCGCTGCCCGAAGGCTCGCGCGGCATTTTTGTCGGCGGCGGAGGCTCGGTGCGCATCCCAAGGCTCATCGGTGCAGCGCGCATGACGGACATGATGCTGACCGGCCGCGTCTACAACGCGCAGGATGGAGAACGCGCAGGTTTTGCGCAGTACCTGGTGCCGCAGGGCACGGCTTTTGACAAGGCCCTCGAACTCGCAGTGCGTATTGCCGAGAACGCACCGCTGACCAACTACGCGCTGATGCACGCGCTGCCGCGCATCGCCGAGCAGCCGGCCGACCAGGGGTTCTTCACCGAAGCGCTGATGGCAGCCATCGCCCAGAGCGCGCCCGAGGCCAAGAGCCGCGTGAAAGCCTTCCTCGACGGCAAGGCCGCCAAGGTCAGGAAGGACTGAAATGAGCATGAGTGCCCAGCCAAGATACCGGCCCCTGGAATTCGGCGTCACGCGCGTCAGCCTGCGCGAAGGTGCGGGCGGTGTGCGCTACATGAAAGCGGAACTGCCACTGGGCGACTACGCAAAGCGCATGACCGACCGGCTGGTGCACTGGGCCGCGACGACGCCGGACCGCAGCTTCATGGCGCGCCGCGTCAGGAATGCCGACGGCAGCACGGGCGACTGGCGCCACATCAGCTACCGCGAAGCGCTGGAGAGCGCGCGCAGCATCGGGCAGTCCCTGCTGGACCGGGGCCTGTCGCCGGATCGGCCGGTCGCCATTCTCAGCGAGAACGACCTGGAGCACGCGCTGATGGCGCTGGGCTGCCTGTATGCCGGTATTCCCCACTGCCCCACCTCGCCCGCCTATTCCACCGTGAGCCAGGACTACGACAAGCTGCGCCATGTGCTGGCCACGCTGACGCCCGGCCTGGTGTTCGCGTCCGATGGGGCGCGCTACGGCAAGGCGATTGCCGCCACTGTCGGGCCGGATGTGGAAGTCGTGCTGGCGCAAGGAACGCTCGAGGGCCGTGCGGTCACGCCGTTTTCGCAGTTGCTGGAAACAACGCCCACCGCCGCCGTGGACGCAGCGATGCAGGCCACGGGCCCGGACACCATCACCAAGTTCCTGTTCACCTCCGGCTCGACCAAGCTGCCCAAGGCCGTGGTCAACACGCATGGCATGTGGTGCGCCAACCAGCAGCAGATGCGCCAGTCCATGCCGGTGCTTGCCGGGGAGCCGCCGGTGCTGGTTGACTGGCTGCCGTGGAACCACACTTTCGGCGGCAACCACAACGTGGGCTTGACGATCTACAACGGCGGCACGCTCTACATCGACGACGGCAAGCCCGTCCCCGCACTGGCTGGCGAGACCTTGCGCAACCTGCGCGAGATCGCGCCCACGATCTACTTCAACGTGCCCACAGGTTTCGAGCAGATCGCCCAGGCGATGAAGACCGACGACGCGTTGCGCCGCAACCTGCTGTCGCGCGTGAAGATGTTTTTCTACGCCGGCGCCGCGCTGGCCCAGCCGGTCTGGGACGCACTGCACGAAAGCCAGGAGCGCGAGATCGGCGAGCGCATCGTCATGGGCACGGGCCTGGGCATGACGGAATCTTCGCCCTTCGCCATCTTCGTGACCAACCCGAATGTCAAGGCCGGCTACCTGGGCGTGCCCACGTCCGGGCTCGAGCTGAAGCTGGTGCCGGACAACGGCAAGACCGAGGTCCGCTACAAGGGACCGAACATCACGCCCGGCTACTGGCGCAACGACGAGGCCACGAAGGAAAGCTTCGACGAGGAAGGATTCTTTTCCACCGGCGACGCCGTGCTGTGGATCGACGACAACGACGTGCATCAGGGCCTGAAATTCGACGGCCGCATCGCCGAGGACTTCAAGCTCGCCACCGGCACTTTTGTAAGTGTTGGCCCGATGCGCGCAAGGATCATCGCCGCCGGCGCGCCCTATGTGCAGGACGCGGTGCTCACCGGCATCAACCTCAAGGAGGTCGGCGCGCTGGTTTTCCCGACGGGGGCGATCCGCACGCTCGCCGGCCTGCCCGCCGACGCGCCGATGAAGGCCGTACTGGAAAGCGCGCCGGTCCAGGCTCACTTCCAGAAGGTGGTGGACCAGCTCGCCGCAGGCTCGACCGGAAGCGCCACGCGCATCGCGCGCCTGCACCTGATGCACGAGCCGCCTTCCATCGACAAGGGCGAAGTCACCGACAAGGGTTCCATCAACCAGCGTTCCGTGCTCAAGCACCGCGATGCCATGGTCAATGCCCTGCACGACGGCAGCCTGCCCTTCACCCTGCAGCCCCAAGGAAACACGAAATGAATATCAGCGGACAAGCGGCCATCGTCACCGGCGGCGCATCAGGGCTGGGCGAGGCTACGGCACGCGAGCTGGCCCGGCTGGGCGCGAAAGTCGCCGTGCTGGACGTCAACATGGAACTGGCTGAAAAGGTCGCCGCCGACATCGGCGGCGTCGCATGCCAATGCGACATTACCAATGCGGAAAGCGTCATCGCCGCTTTGGCGAAGGCATCGGCCGCGCACGGCCCGGCCCGCATCCTGATGAACATCGCCGGCATCGGCAGCGCCAAGCGCGTGGTCGGCAAGGACGGCAATGCCGCGCCGCTGGAAGACTTTGCCCGCGTGATCAACATCAACCTGATCGGCACCTACAACATGAGCCGCCTCTTTGCCGCTGAGTGCGTGAAGCTGGCGCCGCTTGAAGACGGAGAGCGTGGCGTGATGATGTTCACCGCCTCGGTCGCGGCCTTCGACGGCCAGGTCGGCCAGCAGGCCTACAGCGCATCCAAGGGCGGTCTGGTGGGCATGACGCTGCCGATGGCGCGCGACCTGGCACAGCACGGCATCCGTTGCTGCACGGTGGCGCCAGGCCTGTTCGCCACACCGCTGATGAAGCAGCTGCCCGAGCCGGTGCAGGCATCTCTGGCCGCGTCCATCCCCTTCCCGCCGCGCCTGGGCAAGCCCGAAGAGTTCGCGCAGCTGGCCGCACATATTGTCACCAACACCCACCTCAACGGCGAAGTGATCCGCCTTGATGGCGCCCTGCGAATGGCGCCGCGCTGAAACCCGATCACACAGGCGAAACCACCCCAAGGAGACAACCATGACCACCCGTCGCGCATTCGTACAACAGACCGCCGCACTCGCCGGCATGGGCCTTCCGCTGGCTGGCTTCGCCCAGGCCACGCCGGAGCTGGCAAAGATCATCTGCGGCTTCCCGCCCGGCGGCACCAGCGACGCAATGTCGCGCCGCATCGCCGACAAGCTGCGCGGCAACTACGCCACCAACGTTGTGGTCGAGAACAAGCCCGGCGCCGGCGGCCAGATTGGCGTGACCACGCTGCGCGACAGCCCGGCCGACGGCAGCAGCCTGCTGCTGACGCCTTCGTCGATGCTGTCGATCTACCCCTTTGTCTACAAGACCCTGCCGTACAAGCCGCTGGAAGACGTCCAGCCGGTCTCGCTGGCCTGCTACTTCAACCATGCTTTCGGCGTCGGCCCCGGCGTGCCCGAGAGCGTCAAGACCATGAAGGACTTCCTGGCCTGGGCCAAGGCCAACCCGACCAAGGCCAACTACGGTTCGCCCGGCGCCGGCTCCATGCCGCACCTGATCGTGGGCCTGCTTAACAAGCTGACCGGCAGCGACTTGAAGCACATTCCCTACCGCGGCTCCGCACCCGGCATCCAGGACCTGCTGGGCGGCCAGATCTCCGCCATGTCGTCACCG
>CALRME020000395.1:0-3868 GCA_943369045.1 Sphingobacterium thalpophilum | reverse complement strand
GGAAATCCCGCTGGACCTGGTCTGGTGGAAGCGCGGCCTGGCGTTGCTGCAGGAAGAGGCGCGCGGCCTGGTGCGGGTCAGCCGCATCGACCAGCCCGAGGCCGTGCTGCTGGCGCCCGAGCAGGCTTTCTTCCTGCGCGAGAACCTCAAGCTAAAGCTGCTCAATGCGCGGCTGGGCCTGCTGGCGCGGCAGACCGATTCGGCTCGCGCCGACCTGGCCGCCTCGGCCGCGGCGCTCAACCGCTACTTTGACCCCGCCGCGCGCAAGGTGCAGGTCGCGGCCGGCCTGCTGCAGCAGACGCAGGCGCAGCTCAAGGCGGTGGAACTGCCGCGCATGGACGAAACCATGGCGGCACTGGCTACCGCCGCTGCGGGACGGTAAATGCGCGCAGCCTTCTGGCTCCTGGCCCTGTTCGGCGTCGCCGTTGCCATCGCCCTGTTTGCCGGCAACAACCAGGGTACGGTTACCGTGTTCTGGCCGCCGCACCGCGTCGATCTTTCGCTGAACCTGGTGCTGCTGGTGCTGGTGGCGGCCTTTGTGTTCTTTCATGCTGCCTTGCGCGCCATGGCAGCGCTGTTTGACCTGCCGCGCCAGGCCCTGCGCTGGCGCGCCCAGCAGAAGGAGCGCGCCATGCATGGCGCACTGCTCGACGCAATGTCCCACCTGCTAGCGGGCCGCTTCATCCGCGCCCGCAAGTCGGCTGAATCGGCGCTCGCGCAGGAGCGTTCGCTGGCCACCAGCGGCGCCGACCGGCCATCGAACGGCGCGCAGCTGCGCACGCTGGCGCATCTGCTGGCAGCAGAGAGCGCGCAGGCCTTGCAGGACAAGCCCGCCCGCGAAGAACACCTGCGCCTTGCGCTGGAGCAAACCTCGTCGCGCGAAGCGCAGGAAACGCACGAAGGCGCCTTGCTGCGCGCTGCGCGCTGGGCGCTGGATGACCGCGACCCGCAATCGGCCATCAACTGGCTGCGTGAGCTGCCGCAGGGCGCCGCCCGCCGCACGCTTGCGCTGCGCATCAAGCTCAAGGCGGCACGCCAGGCGCGCCAGACGGTGGACGCCATGGAAACCGCGCGACTGCTGGCCAAGCACCGGGCCTTTTCCGCTGGAGCGGCGCAGAGCATCGTGCGCGGGCTGGCTGTCGACCTGCTCAACGGCGCACACGACACGGCGCAACTGCAGCGCGCATGGAATTCGCTGGAGCCGGCCGAGCGGCAGATGCCGGAGCTGGCCATCCACGCTGCGCAGCGCATGGCGGCGCTCGGCGGCGACGCCTTCATGGCCCGCGCCTGGCTGCTGCCGGTGTGGGAACAGCAGGCCACACTGGGCGACAGCGTCAAGGTCAAGCTGGTGCGCGCATTGGAAGAAGGCCTGGATTCACTGGACGGCGCCTGGCTGGCGCGCATCGAGGCGGCGCAGCAAGCCAACCCGCGCGATGCCACGCTGCAGTACCTGGCCGGCATGGCCTGCATGAAGCGCCAGCTCTGGGGCAAGGCGCAGCAACTGCTGACGCACGCCGCCCTGGGGCTGCAGGATGCGTCCCTTCACCGCAAGGCCTGGCATGCGCTGGCCGAACTGGCGGAGCAGCGCGGTGACGCGCAGACCGCGCAGCAGGCCTACAAGCGCGCGGGCGCCACGCGATGACCGCCAGGACGCGCGCTGCGTTGGCCTGCCTGTCGGCACTGGCCGCCCTCCACGGCACGAACGTTCTCGCCCACGATACGTGGCTCAGCCCGCCGCGCACACCGGCGCCTGTGGGCGAGGCCGCTTTTGAACTGAGCACCGGCAACCGCTACCCGGTGCAAGAGTCGGGATCGCCGCTGGACAGCCTGGCGCAGCCCGGCTGCGTGGACGGTGCGGGCCGCAAGCTGTCGTTCCGCGCGGACGAGGTCAACCCTGGCTACATGCTGCTTCGCACGAAGCGGCCTCAGCCTGAACTGCCGCTGTCATGCTGGGCGGAACTCAAGGCGTGGTCGTTCGAGATGCCGCTGCATCTGGTGCCGGTCTACCTGGCCGAGATCAAGGCGTCCAAAGCCCTTCGCGACACCTGGGCCGGGCTGAACGAGCGCAAGCTGCCCTGGCGCGAAACCTTCACCAAGTACGCGCGCATCGAGGCGCAGGAGACTTCGCCGGCCACGCCCGCACAGCGCTTGGCCGCGCGCAAGCCGGCGGGGTTGCCGCTGGAACTCGTCATCGTGAGTGAGGGTCCGGTGGCCACCGGGCAGGAACTGGTGTTTCAGCTGCTGCGCGACGGCCAGCCACTGGCCGGCCTGCCGCTGGAGCTGATCAGCGAACGCAGCGCGATCGGCATCTGGCGTGAAACCGATGCCGAAGGCAAGGTGCGCCACACGCTGCCCTTTACCGGCCGCTGGCTGCTGCGAGGCACGGACCTGCGCATTTCACAGCAGGACGCGACGCGATGGGAAAGCCGCTTCGCGACGCTGGCCCTCGACGCCGCGCGGTAGCTAGGGCCCTGTTGCGGTGACCGTGCAGGTGAACCTGAGCGTGATGCTTCCGCCCGAGGGCAGCACCGGGATGGTGAAGCCGGACTGCACCGTGGCGATAGGCACGCCAAACGGGTTGGCCCCACCGCACGAAGCGCTTCCCGAGGCATTGCAGACCGCTGCCGTGGTGCAGCTCAGCCCTGAGCTCAACGGGTCCTGAACCACGACGCCGTCGGCGCTTGACGGGCCCAGGTTGGCCACAGTGAGTGTGTAGGCGGTGGTGTTGCCCGACGTGACCGAGGTGACGCCGTCGTCCTTGGCAATCGTGATCTGCGCCGATCCGCGAACGGCATCGGTGTCCGATGCGCTGTTGTTGGCGGTGTTGCTGTCGGTCATGCCTGAGGGCACGTCGATCGATGCCGTGTTGGTGAGGGTGCCGTTGAGCGCGTTCACCGAAGCCGTCACCGTCAGCGTCAGCGTGGTGTTGGCCGGCAAGGCCGGCACGGTCAGGCCCGCGCCTTCCAGCCCCGCGACAGTCAGCGACAGCGGGCACTGCGCGCCGCTGCCCGCCGCAGAGCAGGTCACGGCCGTCTTGGACAGTCCGGTGACGGCAGGGTCCTTGATGACGATGCCGCCGGCCGGTCCGCTGCCGTTGTTGCCGACGGTCAGCACATAGCTGGTGGTCGAAAACGTCTGCACGGTGTTCGTGCCGTTGGTCTTTGTGATGAACGGGTCGGTGGTGGGCACGCATTCGCGCAGCAGGATCTGCGTCACGCCGAAGTTGTCGCCGGTGCCGCCGCCGGCCGTCTGCGTGTCCCATAGCTGCAGCGTGACGGCCGTGGCCGTGGCGCCGAAGATGCGCTGGCGCAGCGTCCAGGTGTCGGAGGTGCCCGCGCCCTCATTGGGGAAACTGTCGGCCGCCGAAAGCACGTAAGTTGTGGTGCCCGCCAGGACGCGGAAATCGATGCTGGGCGGGTTGGCGGTGCCGCTGCCGATCTGCCGCGCGTTGGAGCCGTAGATCAGCCATTCGTAGGTATTGCCAGAGCTCAGGCCCGACAGGGGCTGTGACCAGATGCGGTAGGCCGCGCCGGTGTTGTTGCCGTTGGAATACAGCCAGTTGGCGGCGGTGGCGACGCTGCGCCCCGCGTCGCCCGGGAAGGCGCGCTGGTTCAGGTTGGCGTCGACCAGCCGGGTGCCGGTCTGCGGCGCGACGCTGGTGTCGGGCACATTGTTGTTGACGGGGTACTGCGTGACGTTGCTGCCCACCGACGAGGTGGTGTCGGTGAAGTTGCTGTTGGCCAGCAGGTTGACCAGGCTTTCGGTGGTGCCGGCCGGGCAGATCTGGGCGCTGCTCGCCACGGCCGCGGTTGCGGCGGCAACGGCGTCGGCATCGCGCGCCGTGTTGTTGGCCGCGTTGATTTCGGTC
>CALRME020000394.1:0-3868 GCA_943369045.1 Sphingobacterium thalpophilum | reverse complement strand
AGCATCGTCGGCATCTTCGGCCTGGCGCCGACCGCCCACACCCTGGCCACGATGCTCAACGCCCTGGGCGCCAAGCTCATCGGTTACGACCCGGCCGTGCACCACACGGCGCCGATCTGGTCGCGCCTGCAGATACAGCCCGTCAGCCTGCAGGAAATGATGGCGCATTCCGATGCCATCTCCGTGCAGGTGATGTACGCCTCGCGCTACCAGGGCTTCATCAACCACAAGATGCTGGCGCACTGCAAGCCGGGCCAGCTGTGGGTGGGCATCAGCCGCTCCCAGCTGTTCGATGCGGACGCATTGCACGCGGCGCTGACCGACGGCCGCATCGAGGCAGCCATGCTCGACGGCGCGGAATCGGGTTTTGCGTCCAAGGGTTCGCCGCTGCACGAGCGCGAAAACCTGTTCCTCACGCCGCGCCTGGGCTCGCACACCCGTGAGTCGCGCCTTCGCGCCAGCTGGTATGTGGCGCACCGCATCCATGAGGCGCTTTCCAGCAGCGGCGCCCGCAACACCGGCCTGGACCAGCTTTCCAGCGTGCCTATGGACATCGAGCTGAGCACGCCGGGTACAACCGGCACCACCCGCTAGCCGGTCCCGGCGCCGGCTTTTCAGCCCAGGCGCTTGAGCTGTTCCCCGAGCTTGGCCACTGTGGCCGTGAAGTCCGCAATCCGCTTGCGTTCCTGCTCGATCACGGCCGGCGGCGCCTTGGCAACGAAGGCCTCGTTCGACAGCTTGTTGTTGGCCTTGGCCACTTCGCCTTGCAGCCGGGCGATTTCCTTGCCGATGCGCAGCTTCTCGGCGGCCACGTCGACTTCCATGAACAGGCACATGCGCGCCTCGCCCACCACGGCGACGGGAGCGGCTTGAGCAGCTGCAGCCCAGGCGGCTTCGTCGGCGAACACCTTCACCTCGCTCAGCTTGGCCAGCGCTTGCAGCACGGGTGCGACCTGCGTCATGAAGGCCGCATCGCCCACGACGTACATGGGCATCCGGGTCGCGGGCGAGACGTTCATTTCACCGCGCAAGGTGCGGCAGGCGTCGACCAGCGATTTGAGCTTGGCCACGTGCGCTTCGGCTGCCTCGTCGATGGCGGCCGGGTTGCTGACCGGATAAGGCGCGACGCTGATCGACTCGCCTTCCTTGCCCGCCACCGGGCCGACCTTCTGCCACAGCTCTTCGGTGATGAAGGGGATGACGGGGTGCGCCAGCCGCAGGATGGCCTCCAGCACCCGGATCAGCGTGCGGCGGGTGCCGCGCTGCTGCTGCGCGCCACCGGTCTGGATCTGCACTTTGGCGATTTCCAGGTACCAGTCGCAGAACTCGTCCCAGACGAACTGGTAGAGCGTGCCGGCCACGTTGTCGAGCCGGTACTCGGCAAAGCCCTTGGCCGCTTCCGCTTCCACGCGTTGCAGGCGCGAGATGATCCACTGGTCGGCCTGCGTCAGTGTGGCGCCTGCTTCGGCCAGGTCGTGGCCCTCGCAGTTCATCAGCGTGAAGCGCGTGGCATTCCAGAGCTTGTTGCAGAAGTTGCGGTAGCCCTCGCAGCGTTTGGTGTCGAAGTTGATGTTGCGTCCCAGCGAGGCCAGGGACGCAAAGGTAAAGCGCAACGCATCTGCGCCGAACGCCGGAATGCCGTCGGGGAATTCCTTCTCGGTGTTCTTGCGCACCATGGGCGCCGTCTCGGGCTTGCGCAGGCCGGTGGTGCGCTTGTCCAGCAGCGGCGGCAGGGCGATGCCGTCGATCAGGTCCACCGGGTCCAGCACATTGCCTTCGGACTTGCTCATCTTCTTGCCCTGCGCGTCGCGCACCAGGCCGTGGATGTAGACGTGCTTGAACGGAACCTGGCCCGTGAAATGGGTGGTCATCATGATCATCCGGGCGACCCAGAAGAAGATGATGTCGTAACCCGTCACCAGCACCGAGGAGGGCAGGTACAAGTCCATGTCTTTTGTCTTCTCGGGCCAGCCCATGGTCGAGAAGGGGACCAGCGCCGACGAATACCAGGTGTCCAGCACGTCTTCGTCGCGGGTGAGCGTCTTGCCCGGCGCCTGCGCCTGCGCATCGGCCTCATCGCGGGCCACATAGACCTTGCCGTCTTCGTCGTACCAGGCCGGGATCTGGTGGCCCCACCACAGCTGGCGGCTGATGCACCAGTCCTGGATGTTGTTCATCCACTGGTTGTAGGTGTTGACCCAGTTCTCCGGGACGAAGCGCACGGCGCCGGTCTCGACCGCGTCGATGGCCTTTTGCGCGATGCTCTTGCCGGTCGGGTCTTTCTCGCTGACCTTGGTCATGGCCACGAACCACTGGTCGGTCAGCATGGGCTCGACCACCTGGCCCGTGCGGGCGCAGATCGGCAGCATCAGCTTGTGCGGCTTGATTTCGATCAGCAGGCCCTGCTTTTCCAGGTCGGCCACCACGGCCTTGCGGGCCACGAAGCGGTCCATGCCCTGGTATGCCACCGGGCCGTTTTCGTTGATCTTCGCGTCCAGCGTGAAGATGGTGATCAGCGGCAGGTTGTGCCGCGCCGAGCAGGCGTAGTCGTTGAAGTCGTGCGCGCCGGTGATCTTCAACGCGCCGGAGCCGAACTCGCGGTCCACGAAGTCGTCCGCGATGATGGGAATCTTGCGGTCGCACAGCGGCAGGTCCACGAACTTGCCCACCAGGTGGGCGTAGCGCGGGTCTTCCGGGTGCACGGCCAGCGCGCCGTCGGCCAGCATGGTTTCGGGCCGGGTGGTGGCAATCGTCATGCCGCGCTTTTCACCGCCATCGATCAGCTGCGGCCCGTCGGAGAACGGGTACAGGATGTAGTGCATCTTGCCGTCGGCCTCGGTGCTTTCCACTTCGAGGTCGCTCACGGCGGTCTTTAGCACCGGGTCCCAGTTGACCAGCCGCTTGCCGCGGTAGATCAGGCCCTGCTCGTACAGGCGCACAAAGGTCTCGGTCACCACTTTGGACAGGTTCCCGTCCATGGTGAAGTACTCATGGCCCCAGTCCACGCTCGCGCCCATGCGGCGCATCTGCGTTGTGATGGTGTTGCCCGACT
The DNA here is from genome assembly GCA_943369045.1 of Sphingobacterium thalpophilum. Classification (GTDB taxonomy): domain Bacteria; phylum Pseudomonadota; class Gammaproteobacteria; order Burkholderiales; family Burkholderiaceae_C; genus Ramlibacter. The sequence goes on along the minus strand of CALRME020000394.1, from coordinate 816 downwards.
TTTCCTTCCACTCCCACACGCGCGAGACGAAGTTCTTGCGGCCCAGGTCGTGGCGGCTCTGGCCCTGTTCCTGCAGCTGGCGCTCCACCACGATCTGGGTGGCGATACCTGCGTGGTCGGTGCCTGGCACCCACAGCGTGTTGAAGCCGCGCATCCGGTGGTAGCGCGTCAGGCTGTCCATGATGGTCTGGTTGAACGCATGCCCCATGTGCAGCGTGCCCGTCACGTTGGGCGGCGGGAGCTGGATGGAAAAGGCAGGTTCGCCGTCTTTGGGCTGGCCGGTGCCGCGGAAACCGGCGCTGGCGTAGCCGCTTTTTTCCCACTGCGGCCCCCAGCGGGATTCGATGGCGGCGGGTTCGAAGGATTTGGAAAGGCTGTTCAGTCCGGGCTGCAGGGGGGTGTCACTCATCCCCCAATTTTACTTGGGCAGGTCGCGGGCGGCCTTCACGCACTCTGCAAGCACCTTTGCATCGCCCACCTGGTTGGCCAGCAACAGGATCAAACGGGCGTTCAGGAGCTCCGATTGCTCGCGCGTCAGGCCCTCGTGCACGTCCAGCAGGGCTTCGTAAAACGTGTCGGCATCCTGGAAATTCAGGGCGGTTTTCATTGCGTGTCTCCTGCGGCGCCCATGGCCTGGCCGATGGCGTGGATGAGCGCGGCGTCGATGGCCTCGCCGGTAGCGGCCACGTAGCTGTCGGGCCGCACCAGTGCCCAGGCGTGGCCGAACACGTGGCAGGCCCCCTGCAGGTGGGCCTTGATGTCGACCACGTGTTCAAGCGCCGAGGGCCGCTCGTCCATGCCCACCACCTGCACGCA
>CALRME020000393.1:0-3887 GCA_943369045.1 Sphingobacterium thalpophilum | reverse complement strand
TCAACGCCTGGCGCGCGCGCTTTGTCGATCCCTGGGGCAAGCCCCTGGCATCCGGTGAAATCCGCCTGTCCAACGTGTTCGGTCGGCCGACCATCGTGGTTGCGCCAGACGCCGGCGCCAAGGCGGCCGGCCTGTTTACCAGCATCTGGCAGCAGGCGGCGGCATCGCCGGCCATGGTGGTAAAGACCGCGGTCGAGCCCAAGTCCGATGCCAGCGCCGTGACGCTGAAGTACCTCGGCGCCAAGCCCGGCAGCTTCGACGTGCTGGCCCATGCGGACTGGAACGCCACCTTCGACATCGGCTCCGTCGCCGCTGACGGCCGCGCGCCGGGCACGCTGGTGATCGATGTCGCCGCCGCCCCCAGCGCGGCCCACACGCCTCCCGTGGTTTCGGTCTTCCTCAATGAAGTGCTGCTCGGCGCAAAGGAAATGGACGCCAAGGGCAAGATGGAACGCATCTCCGCGCCCATTCCGCACTACGCCCTGGCCGCGCGCAACGTGATCCGCGTGTCGTTTACGCGCCAGCTCGCCAGCGACCGCTGCCGCGAAACACCGGAGGCCTATCCCGTCTCCGTGCTGGCCAGCTCGCACATGGTTCTGACCAAGGTCGAGCCGCGTGGCGACTTCGCCGGCCTGATCTCGCGCTTTGCCTCCAAGGGCAGTCTGATTGTTCCCGCTGCCTTCCTCAATGACGCGCAGGGCACTTTGCCCCGCGTGATCCGCGTGGCCGCCACCACAGGCCTGTCGCCCGTCAATGCGAGCTTCATGCCCGTGGCCGACGGGGCCAGTCCGAAGATTGACGGCCCCTTCCTGGCCATTGATGTGCCGGTCAAGGATGCCAAAAGCGAAGTCAAGACCGACGGTGGCCGCGTCTTCGTGGCCGGTGAAGGCGACAAGGCGTTGCTGGATGTCACCGGCGTCAACCGGATGGGCCTGCTGGAGGTCACCAGGGCCGGCGGCGAATCCGGCGCCGTGTACCGCACGTTGGGGACCGAATCGCCGTCCATGGACACTGCCGTGCGCGTGTCCGATGGCAACGTGGCCCTGCTGGGCGACACGGGCCTGCGCACCGAGGTCAACACCTTCGACCCCTCAGGCCAGGGGCGGCTGCGCGAGGCCATGCCCTCGTTTTTCGAGCGCACCTACTGGTGGCTGATCCCGGTGATTGTGGTGGTGCTTTTCATTGCCCTGCTGGTGATCGCCAGCCGGGTACGCCGCCGCAAGAACGAGAATGCGGGCCTGTGACCTGCGCTGAGGTGGCCCCATGAACTGGGACATGCTTGTAGCGCAGTACTACACGGCGCTGGAGTTCATCGCGGCCGTGGTGGCCGTGGTGATCTTCGTCTCGTCGCTTGACGATATCTTCATCGACCTGTGGTACTGGATCCGCAGGATCTACCGGAAATTCACGGTTGAACGCCAGGGCCACATCCGGCTCACGGCTGCGCACCTGATGGAGCGCAGCGAGCAGCCCATCGCGATCATGGTGCCGGCCTGGAAGGAAAGCGACGTGATCGCCGCCATGGTGCAGAACATGGTGGAGGTGCTCGACTACCAGAACTACGTGGTGTTTGTCGGCACCTACGTCAACGACCCGGCAACCACCGAAGAAGTCGAGCGCATGCGCCGCCGCTACCGCCAGTTGCGCCGCGTCGAGGTGCCGCACCCCGGGCCGACCTCCAAGGCCGACTGCCTGAACTTCGTGATCGAGGACATCTTTGCCTACGAGCGCGAGACCGGCATCGAATTTGCCGGCGTGGTGCTGCACGACAGCGAGGATGTGCTGCACCCGGCGGAGCTGAAGTTCTTCAACTACCTGCTGCCGCGCAAGGACATGATCCAGCTGCCGGTGGCTTCGCTTGAGCGCGAATGGTACGAACTGGTCGCCGGCACCTACATGGACGAATTCGCGGAGAGCCACGCCAAGGAAATGGTGGTGCGCGAGAGCGTCTCGGGTATCGTGCCCTCGGCCGGCGTCGGCACCTGCTTTTCGCGGCGCGCCCTCAAGGCGCTGATCGGCTCCACCCGCAACAGCCCGTTCAACATCTCCAGCCTGACGGAAGACTACGACGTGGGCATGCGGCTGGCCGCGCTGGGCATGCACTCGATCTTTGGCGTATTCCCGGTGACCTTCCGGGTGCGGCAGACCGCCTGGGGCACGCAGGGCAAATCCCGAGAGCGCCTGATCGACATGCCCCTGTGCGTGAGGGAATATTTTCCAGACGACTTCCGTTCGGCCTACCGGCAGAAGTCGCGCTGGGTGCTGGGCATAGGCCTGCAGAGCTGGGAGCAGATCAAGTGGCCGGGTTCGATCGCCGCGCGCTACCTCCTGCTGCACGACCGCAAGGGCGTTGTCACCTCGTTCATCAGCATCTTCGCCTACCTGCTGGTTGTGCAGTTCATCATCTTCCACATCGGGCTTTCCACCGGATGGTGGGACATCTACTACCCCAGCATGTTCGATGAGGGTTCCATCTGGCGCGACCTGATCTGGGTCAACGCCTTCTTCCTCCTGTGGCGCGCCGCGCACCGCGTGTATTTCACCAGCCGGCTGTACGGCTGGGAGCACGGCCTGATGTCGCTGCCGCGGATGGTGATAGGCAACTTCGTGAACTTCATGGCCGTTGCACGCGCATGGCGCATGTTCCTGTCCTACCTGTTCCGCGGCAAGCGGCTGGTCTGGGACAAGACCATGCACGAATTTCCCACAGGCGCGCAGCTCGCCCGCAAGCGCCAGCGGCTGGGCGAACTGCTGCAGTCCTGGCAGGCGGTGAGCGACGACTCGCTGGCAACGGCGCTGGCCGAACAGCAGGCCACGCAAACGCCGCTGGGGCGGGTGCTGGTATCGCATGGCTGGCTGGACGAGGAGACACTGGCCGAGGCGATTGCCTACCAGGCAGACCTTCCGCGCGGTCACCTGTCGGCCGAGCTGGTGCGCGCCCACGCGGACGGCCTGCCGCTTGAGCTGGTCATTGTTCACCGGGCTGTCTTCATGGGTGCCAACAAGGCAGGCAATCCTGTAGTGGGCGTGGCCAGCCCGCTCACGGAAGAAGGGGTGGGCGACATCACGGCGGCGCTGGGCGTGCAGCCGCTGCAGCGCATCGTGCGCGAGGGCGAGATTTCGGCGGCGCTGCGCATGCTGCGGGAGACGGGCGTGGAGCCGTCAGACGCGGTGCCGGCAGGGCCGCTGCTGGGCGACATGCTGATCGAGCGGGGGGTGCTGAACCGCGATGTATTCGACGATGCCATGAAGCTGTACCGCCCGGCGGAGCACGGCCGCATCGGCGACTACCTGGTGCAGCGCGGCGTGATCCGGCGCGAAGTGGTCGAGCAGGTGGTCCAGGAACAGCGCAGCTTCTTTGCCCAGGCGGCAGCCACATGAACAACACCAGTCCTCCCATGCAAACCCCGCGCACCCTGCTGGCTGGCGCCATCCTCGCGCTGGCCTCGGCCGGGCCGCTGATGGCGCAGCAAGCCCTGCCCCTGACCGGTCCCGCCTTCGAGCTGGCCGACCAGGCCTACAAGTCCTATGCGCGTGGCGACTACGACAACGCAGTCGCCCAGGCGCGCGAAGCCGCCCGCCTCCGGCCCGATGCGCCCCAGCTGCAGCAATTGCTGCGCAGGGCCGAGCAGGCGCAGGCCCGGCGCGCGCGCGGCGGCGAACGCCCCGCGGTGCAGCCGTCCAGGCGTTCGCGCACCACGCCTGCCGCCCCTTCCATGACCGCGCCACCCGCGCCGGTGCAGGCCGACCCGGCGTTTTCCGCGGCCGACGCCGGCTTCAAGGCTTACGCCAGCAAGGACTATGCGCTTGCCATCACACAGGCGCAGGAAGCCGTGCGGCTGGCGCCCGCGAGCGCCACCTGGCGCCTGCTGCTGGTCAACTCCCTG
>CALRME020000392.1:0-3901 GCA_943369045.1 Sphingobacterium thalpophilum | reverse complement strand
CACCCGGTACCTGGACAAGCAGGCAAAGGACCTCGACGAGGCACTGACGCTGATCGCACACCACACCAGCCGCAAGGAAGCCATTTCCGTCGGCCTGTGCGGCAATGCGGCAGAGATCGTTCCCGAACTGGTCAGGCGCGCCAAAGCCGGCGGCATCAGGCCCGACATCGTGACCGACCAGACCTCGGCCCACGACATCATCAACGGCTACCTGCCCTCGGGCTGGACGGTTGCCCAGTGGCAGGCCGCGCAGAAGGATCCGGCGCAGCACGCCGAGCTCACGCAGGCGGCCGGGCAATCCTGCGCCATCCACGTGCGGGCCATGCTGGACTTCCACGAAATGGGGATCCCCACCGTGGACTACGGCAACAACCTGCGCCAGGTGGCCAAGGATTACGGCGTGTCCAATGCCTTTGACTACCCCGGCTTCGTGCCCGCTTACATCCGGCCATTGTTCTGCCGTGGCGTCGGCCCTTTCCGCTGGGTGGCGCTGTCCGGCGACCCGGAGGACATCCGCAAAACCGACGCGAAGATGAAAGAGATGTTCCCCGACAACAAGCACCTGCACCGGTGGCTGGACATGGCGCAGGACCGCATCAGCTACCAGGGCCTGCCCGCCCGCATCTGCTGGATCGGCCTGGGCGAACGCCACATTGCAGGCCTGGCCTTCAATGAAATGGTCAGGAGCGGCGAACTCAAAGCCCCCATCGTGATCGGTCGCGACCACCTGGACTCGGGTTCGGTGGCCTCGCCCAACCGCGAAACCGAAGCCATGAAGGACGGCAGCGACGCCGTCAGCGACTGGCCCCTGCTCAACGCCCTGCTCAACACCGCCAGCGGCGCGACATGGGTCAGTCTGCACCATGGCGGTGGCGTGGGGATGGGGTATTCGCAGCATTCGGGCGTGGTGATCTGCTGCGACGGCACGGCCGAAGCAGCGCAGAAGGTTGAACGTGTGCTCTGGAACGACCCGGCCACCGGCGTGATGCGCCATGCCGATGCAGGCTACGACATCGCGAAAGCCTGCGCCCGCGAGAACAATCTCAAACTGCCGATGCTGGGCTGAACGTGACGCAAAAGGAAGTCCTCGTCCCCGGGAAACTGGACCTCGCGCAGCTGCGCCGCCTGTGCGCGCCGCAGCCCCTGCAAGTCGAACTGCATCCGGACTGTCGCGCGGGCATTCAAGCCAGCGCGGCGCTGGTGAAGAAGGCCGCCGATGGCGGTGACGCTGTGTATGGCGTCAACACCGGCTTCGGCAAGCTGGCCAACACCCGCATTGCAAAGGAAGACCTGGCCCTGCTGCAGCTCAGGCTGCTGCGCTCCCATGCGGTGGGCGTGGGCGACCCGCTGGACAACCGGGTGGTCCGGCTCATTCTCCTGCTCAAGGCGACCAGCCTGGCGCGCGGTTTTTCCGGCGTGCGTGAGGAAGTGGTGGATGCTTTGCTTGCCCTTCATAACAAGGGTGTGTGGCCAGTGATCCCCTGCCAGGGTTCGGTGGGCGCCTCGGGCGACCTGGCGCCGCTGGCCCACCTGTGCCTGCCGCTGATTGGCGAGGGCGAGGCCTTCTACCTTGGCGAACGCATGAGCGGCGCACAGGCACTGGAGCGCGCCGGCCTGGCGCCCATCGCGCTGTCAGCCAAGGAAGGCCTGGCGCTGATCAATGGCACGCAGGTTTCCACGGCGCTGGCCATTGACGCATTGCTGGCCTGCGACCGCCTGTTCGAAGCAGCGGTAATTTCCGGTGCGCTCACACTGGACGCCGCGCGTGGCAGCGACGGCCCTTTCGATGCGCGCATCCACGCCGTGCGCGGCCAGCCGGGGCAAATCGACTGCGCTGCCGCCTACCGCGCGCTGGTGGCCGGCAGCGAGATCCGCGCGTCCCATCTTGAGAACGACGACCGCGTGCAGGACCCGTACTGCCTTCGCTGCCAGCCGCAGGTGATGGGCGCCTGCCTCGACCAGATGCGCTACGCCGCGCGTGTGCTGGTCATTGAGGCCAACGCCGTCACCGACAACCCGCTGGTGTTTGACAACCTCATGGTCTCGGGCGGCAACTTCCACGCCGAACCTGTGGCCCTGGCCGCTGACGCATTGGCGGTGGCGATTGCCGAAATCGGCGCCATCACCGAGAGGCGCATCGCCATGCTGGTCGATACCGTGGTCTCGCGCCTGCCGCCTTTTCTCACGCCTGACCCGGGGCTCAACTCGGGCTTCATGATCGTGCACGTGACCGCGGCGGCACTGGCGTCCGAGAACAAGTCACTGGCTCATCCGGCCAGCGTGGACAGCCTGCCGACTTCGGCCAACCAGGAAGACCATGTGAGCATGGCCACCTTCGCGGCGCGCCGGCTCGGGCCGATGCTGAAGAACACGGCCCACATCGTGGCGATCGAGCTGCTTGCCGCGGCCCAGGGCATCGAGTTCATCCGCCCGCTCAAGAGCGCCAGGGCGCTGGAAGGCGTGCTGCGCCTGGTGCGCAGCGTGTCGCCAGCCATGATGCAGGACCGCAGCCTGGCCCGCGACATGGAAGCCGTGCACCAACTGGTCGCCGCTGGCGACATCGGACACGCCATCGATTCAGACCTTCCGGAATTACACGCATTGCGCCTGGCATGAAGCCTGCATACATTGAGCCCACTTACCTTACGGAGAAACCCATGAAGAAGCTGTTTGCACTGTCCCTGATCGCCCTGGCCGCCGCCGGTGCGCAAGCCCAGGAGGCCAAGGTGGCCATCGGCATTTCCGGCTGGACCGGTTTTGCGCCGCTGACGCTGGCCAAGGAAGCCGGCATCTTCAAGAAGAACGGGCTGGACGTCACCATCAAGAAAATTCCCCAGAAGGACCGCCACCTGGCCATCGCCTCGGGCGACATCCAGTGCGCCGCCACCACGGTGGAAACCTGGGTGGTGTGGAATTCGGCCGGCGTGGCCACGACGCAGATCTTCCAGCTCGACAAGAGCTATGGCGCTGACGGCATGGTGGTCAAGCCCGGCATCGCAAAGATCACTGACCTCAAGGGCAAGACCGTGGGCGCCAGCGCACCGGGCACCTCGCCCTACTTCGCCCTGGCCTGGATCCTGAAGAAGAACGGCATGTCCACCAAGGACGTGAAGATCGTCAACCTTGAGCCGCAGCCCGCTGCCAACGCCATCATCGCCGGCGTGGCCGACGTCGATGCCGCCATGACCTACGAGCCCTACCTGTCGGCCGTTCGCGCCAAGCCGGAAGCCGGCAAGATCATTGCCACCACCCTGGACTACCCGATGGTGATGGACACCTTCGGCTGCGCGCCCAAGTTCCTGTCGGAGAACCCCAAGGCCGCCAAGGCCCTGGCCGACAGCTACTTCGAAGCTGTTGAAATGATCAAGAAGGACCCGGCCAAGAGCTACGAAATCATGGGCGCCGACGTCAAGCAGACCGGCGAGGCTTTCGGCAAGTCGGCCGGCTTCCTGCGCTGGCAGGACAAGGCGGCCAACCAGAAGTTCTTCGCCGGCGAGCATGCCCAGTTCACCAAGGAAGCGGCCGACCTGCTGCTGGAAGCCGGCGTGATCAAGTCCATCCCCGATTTGAGCAAGCTGGCCGACACTCAATTCATCAAGTAAGCCAGGCTTCGTGCGTCCGCTTCAACCTGTAGGCCCCGGCGCGCGCGTCGCGCTGGGCATCAGCTTTTTCGTCCTGTTCGTGGCCGCGTGGGCGGCCGCCACGTTCAGCGGCTTCGTCTCCAAAACCTTCCTGGCGGATCCGCTGACCATGGTCCGCTCAGGCTACGACCTGCTCGTCAACCAGGGGTTCGCCAAGGACATCGGAATGACGGTGTGGCGGGTTTTCGGCGGCTTTGTGCTGGCCGCGTTGCTGGCCGTGCCGCTGGGCGTGATGATGGGCGCGTACAAGGCCGTCGAGG
>CALRME020000391.1:0-3903 GCA_943369045.1 Sphingobacterium thalpophilum | reverse complement strand
CCCATCACCGAACTGCGCAGCGCGGTGATCTGGACCAAGGGCCTGTCGAAGTTCACGCCCGACTACTCGGTCGAATTCCTGCCGACCAACCCCTGGATCCACCAGCCGTTCGAAGGCTACGACAGCATGGGCCCGGAAAAGCTGCTGGAAAAGTGGAAGCTGTAGACCGGCGCTAACATGGGCAGATGAGCAAACTGCCCACCGAACTGATCCACCACGCCTACCAGCCGCCCGCCGGCTTTTCGGCGCCTCAACCCGGCGTCTTCAAGGCCTCCACCGTCATCTTCCCCAGTGTCGCCGCCATGCGCTCGCGCGACTGGCAGCACAAGGCCGGCTATACCTACGGCCTGCACGGCACGCCCACCACATTCATGCTGGAGGAGCGCCTGGCCACGCTGGAGGGCGGCCTGCATTGCCTGCTGGTACCCAGTGGCCTGGCGGCCATTGCCAGCACCGCCATGGCACTGCTCAGGACCGGAGACGAGGTCCTCATTCCCGATAACGCCTATGGCCCGAACAAGGCGCTGGCCGACGGGGAGCTCAAGGGCTGGGGTATCACCCACCAGTTCTATGACGCGATGAACCCGGCCGACCTGGCCGCGCGCATCGGCCCGAACACCAGGCTGGTCTGGCTGGAAGCGCCCGGTTCAGTCACCATGGAATTCCCGGACCTGCGCGAGCTCGCGCGCATCTGCCGCGACAAGCGCGTGACTTGCGCGCTGGACAACACCTGGGGCGCGGGCCTGGCCTTCGCGCCGTTCGACCTGGGCGACGGCGTGGGCGTGGACATCTCGGTCCACGCGCTGACCAAGTATCCAAGCGGCGGCGGCGACGTGTTGATGGGCAGCATCGTCACGCGCGACGAGGCACTGCACCTCAAGCTCAAGCTCACCCATATGCGCCTGGGCTGGGGTGTGGGCGTCAATGACGTGGAGGCCGTGCTGCGTTCCCTCTCCAGCATGCCGCTGCGCTACCTCGCGCACGACATTGCGGCGCGCCAGCTGGCCGGCTGGCTCCATGCACGGCCCGAGATCGCGCAAGTGCTGCACCCGGCCATGGAGGGCTCGCCAGGCCACGCCAACTGGAAAGCCGTATGCACCGAGCACGGCCAGGCCGCCGGGCTGTTCTCGGTGGTGTTCCACGAGCGCTATTCAAGTGCGCGGGTCGATGAGTTCTGCGACGCCTTGCGGCTGTTCAAGCTCGGCTATTCCTGGGGCGGACCGATGAGCCTGGTCGTGCCCTACGACATTCCATCCATGCGCAGCAAGGCGCTGGGGACGTGGAAGCACAAGGGCATCCTGGTCCGCTTTTCGATCGGACTTGAAGATGCGCAAGACCTGCGCGACGACCTGGAAAAGGCCCTGGCCGTGTTGGGCTGAGCACCAAACTATTCGCAGCGGCGTTTATGCCTTAAAGTCGCGCCCATACACGAGAGAAATGGACAGCACTGTGGCGACTCCCAACTACGGATACGAAAAACGCCAGAAAGAACTGGCCAAGAAGAAAAAGAAGGAAGAAAAGCTCAAGGCCAAGGCCGAGCGCAAGACCGGCACGGGCGTCGAGGGTGAAACCGAAGATGCGGATTCCGCGCAAGGCGAGCCTGCAACGACCGGCACACCCCCGCAAGCCTGAGTTATTTTCCCTTGGGCAACCAGCCCAGTCCCCGGGCGTGCAGGCTCTGGATGTAGAGCCTGTCCGCCGTCTCCGTGACCGCCGTCGTCTCCGGGTAGGCGCCCGAAGGGTCCTGCAGGTCCGTAACCACTTTCCCGTCTTCCGTGAACGCCATCACATGGCCGTAGGCCCTGGGGATGGGCCAGAGCGCGCGTGGCAGCCGAAGCGTGAGCTTGCGCAGGAAGGGCTGGTTGGCCAGCTTGTCGATGGTCGGGTTGCGCGGCTTGACCAGGCCGGCCCAGATCCTGCCGTCCAGGCCACGCATGAGGTTGTCGGGATAGCCTGGCAGGTTGTCCAGCAACAGCGTCGCTCCGGAGGCGCCGGAGCTGATGTCCAGGTTCCGGCCCGAAGCCGGGATTTTCCAGATGCGGTACTTGCCGGTTTCCGCGACGAATACGGACTGCTCGTCCTGGCTGAGCGCCACGCCGTTGGCAAAGGCAATGCCTTTCGCTACCACGCGCGTGACCTTGTTGGCCGGGTCGTACTCGAGCACGCGTCCGCTAGAGGACTGCTCCAGGATGTCCAGCACACTGGCCTCGAAGGTGCCGCCCCATTCCTTCGCACCAAAGCGCGTTGAAGCGTCGCTGAAGTACATCTTCCCGCTCTTGCCAACGACCACGGCGTCGGCATAGCGGATCGGCTCGCCGTTGACCCTGTCCGCAAGCACGGTGATCCTGCCGTCGCGCGCGATGGACAACATGCCCTTGTAGGCATCCGCGGCAACCAGGTTGCCCGCAGCGTCGAAGTCAAAGCCCAGTACCCGCCCCCCGGTGTTGGCGAAGACCTCCTGGCCGCTGCCGTCCGCGTTCATGCGCAGCACATTGCCGCTGGCCACCGTTGTGTAAAGCTTGCCGCCGGGGCCGATGACGATGTGCTCCGGACCGCTTTCTGCGCCCAGGCTGATCATCTTCAGGTCGGCCAGCCGCGTGTTGGCCGCGTGAGGGCCGGCATAGCCCGGCGGCGTGGGGGCGGGCCAGCTGACCGGTTCGATCGGCACCGGCCAGAGACAGAGGTAGGCAGCCAGGGCCAGCACCAGCAGGCCGGCCGTGAGGGCGGCTTTTTTCATGGTGTGTCTCCTTGCATCACTTGCGTTGCGCCAGCAGTTTCTTCAGGTCGGGCCAGACATTGGCCAGCATCTGCGGATGCGCTTCCTCCTTCGGGTGGATGCGGTCGGCCTGGAACATCTTCGTTGCATCGGCGCCGTCGGCCACGCCCTTGAGCAGGAAAGGCACAAAGGCAGCCTTGCGCGTCCTTGCGACTTTCTCAAACAGCCCGGAGAACCGGTTGGCGTAGTCGGTGCCGTAATTGGGTGGAACCTGCATCCCGACCAGCAGGACCCGCGCGCCGGCGGCCTGCGCAGCCTGTGTCATCTGCCCCAGGTTGTCCTCGGTCATTGAAAGCGGAAGGCCGCGCAGCGCGTCGTTTCCGCCCAGTTCAAGCACAACGACAGAGGGTTTGTGCTGGGCCAGCAGGGCGCCCAGCCGGGACCGGCCGCCCGAAGTGGTGTCGCCGCTGATGCTGGCATTGACGACTTTCGCCGGGATTTTTTCTGCCGCCAGCTTCTTTTCGAGCAGCGCGACCCAGCCGCTGCCGCGCTTGAGGCCATACTCGGCGCTGAGGGAGTCGCCGACGACCAGGATGACCGGAGCCTGCTGCGCGCCCGGCGTCCCCAGGTAAGAGCCGGCTAATGCTGCCGCGATAAAGTGACGTCGATACAAAACGAGCCTTCCCATGTCTGAAACAGCTGCTGCGCCCATCATTTCCGTTGAACACGTGTTCAAGTCGGTCACGGATTCCACGGGAACCCTCGACATTCTGCGCGATATCGACTTCACCCTTGCGGCCAGGCAGACCGCCGCCATCGTCGGCGCTTCCGGCTCCGGCAAAAGCACGCTGCTGTCCATCATCGCCGGGCTGGACACGCCCACCCGCGGAACGGTCCGCCTGGCCGGCGAAGACCTGTTTGCCATCGACGAGGACGAGCGGGCGGCTCTTCGCGCCCGCAAGGTGGGTTTTGTGTTCCAGAACTTCCAGCTGATGGGCAACCTGTCGGCCCTGGAGAATGTGATGCTGCCTCTGGAGTTGGCCGGGCGGCGCGACTCACGCAGGGCTGCCGCGGAGATGCTGGGCCGGGTCGGCCTGGGCGAGCGGCTGGGTCACTACCCCAAAGTGCTCTCGGGCGGCGAGCAGCAGCGGGTGGCGCTGGCGCGGGCTTTTGTTGTTCAGCCGGCC
>CALRME020000390.1:0-3939 GCA_943369045.1 Sphingobacterium thalpophilum | reverse complement strand
CCTGCACCTGCGGCGGTTCGGCGCCAACGACAGCATCTTCATCAACGACGACTACCTGATCAAGGGCGTGGCCGGCGCCATCTTCTGGAAGCTGATGAAGGACTACAGCCAGCAGGGCCGCACCGCCTTCAGCAACCGCGAGCTGCGGCTGGACGCTTCCATCGGCCTGCCGGATGTGAGCGACAACCTGGAGGCGCGCTTGCTGTTGTTGCAGCGGCGCCTGACCGAGCATTGCCCGCACATCCGCATCGAGAAAACGGGGCGCGGCCGCTTCAGCCTGGTGGTGAAGCGGCCCGTGGAGCTTCTGGAGGCTTAAGCCACCAGCCCCGGCACGGGCGCCAGGCCCAGGCTGCGGGCCAGCTTGGCCCACTCGTTGTCCTTGAGGTGCGGACGCACCGTGTCCAGCACGGCGGCAAAGGCAGGCGCAGGCGCGTTGGCCTGCATGTCGGCCAGCATGCCGGTGCGCTCGGCCGGGTTCATGAAGGGCACCATCCAGCGCACCACGAACATCATCTCCTGCGGCGGGATGGAGGCGACCAGTGCATCGTGCACCTGCGCCAGCTCGGCGTCGCTGTAGTGGGCCCACAGGAGGCTGTTGTGCACCGTCTCCTCGACGTTCATGTGCTGGAAGTTCTCCGCGATGAACAGGCCCAGCTCACGGTACAGGCGCAGCGCCAGCTGCGGGCGCAGGGCTGGCGAACAGGCACGCAGCGAGGCGACCGTGGCCGCCCGCTCGATGAAGTGCTGCGCGTGCTCCTGATGCTCATGCGCGATGCGCTCACTGCCGCCGGGCACGCGCGCTTCAAGCGCGGCATGCACGAAGGTGTTCTCGTGCCTGATGTGGGAGGCGCAGAACTCCAGCAGCTCCAGCACGCGCTGCGTGGTCTGGGCCAGCTCGAGTTCGTCGTCCACGTCCATGCGGCCCACAGCCAGCAGTGTGTCGGCCATGAGCGCGCGCAGCGCCTTGTGGATGGGGGTGTAGGCGTCCAGGCGCGGGGGCGTTGCCGCGGCGACTTGCTGGAGTTCTTGTGGGTCGTTCTTCATTTTTCTTCCTCGGATGATGGCGCAGCGCACCGTGCGCCGCAGAAACCATGTGAGGAAGTTTCGAAGAACGGGCACGAACGTGCCGCTAAGAATTGCTTAAGCAATCCCTAAAGAAACCTTAATTTTTCTGGGCCTGTGAACTGCGTCACAGGTTCAGCCGCGGATCAGGTCCGCCGCCTTCTCGGCAATCATGATCACCGGCGCGTTGGTGTTGCCGCTAACCACGCGCGGCATGATGGACGCATCCACCACGCGCAGGCCTTCGATGCCCCGCACGCGCAGCTGCGGGTCGACCACGTCCATGGGTCCGCTGCCCATCCGGCAGGTGCCCACCGGGTGGTAGATGGTGTCGGCGAAGTTGCGGATGAATTCCTCGATCTGCGCGTCGGTCTGGGCGCCCGCGGAAGCAGGCAGTTCCTCGCCGCCATAGCCTGCCAGCGCGCTTTGCGAGAGCAGGTTTCGCATGACCTTGAAGCCACGCACCAGGCGCTCGACGTCGTCGCGCTCGCCCAGGAAGTTCGGGTCGATCAGCGGCGCGGCCGTCGGGTCGGCACTGGCCAGCTTCAGGCTGCCGCGGCTCTTGGGCTGCAGCAGGCAGACGTGGCACGAATAGCCGTGGCCGAATACGGTCTTGCGGCCGTGATCGACCAGTTTTCCGATGACGAAGTGCAGCTGCAGGTCGGGCCGCTCTTCTTCGGGCCGGCTGCGGATGAAACCGCCGGCCTCGGCGAAGTTGGTGGTCAGCATGCCGGTGCGGAAGTTGCGCCACTCGAATATGCCCTTGATGGTGCGCACGATGCCGGTCAGCGACAGGCCCAGCAGGTCCTTGAGTTGGGGCGCATTGACGCCCTGAACCACGTCCACATGGTCGTGCAGGTTGTGGCCGACGCCGGGCACATCCTTGACCACGGCGATGCCATGCGAGCGCAGGTGCTCGGCCGGGCCGATGCCCGAGAGCATCAGGATCTGCGGCGACTGCAGCGCGCCCGCGCACAGCAGCACCTCGCGGCTGGCCTTGATTTGTTTGAGCTCATTGCCCTGGCGGTATTCCACACCCACGGCACGCGTTCCTTCCGTGAGCACACGCGTGGTGTGCGCACCGGTGATCACCTGCAGGTTGGGCCGGTTCAGATGAGGCGTGAGGTAGGCCTTGGAAGCACTGAAGCGCTCGCCGTTCTTATGTGTGACCTGGTACAGGCCCACGCCTTCCTGCTGCGGGCCGTTGAAGTCGGTGTTGACGGGAAAACCCGCCTGGCGGCCGGCCTCCACGAACACCGGGCCGAAGCGGTTGGGGCTGCGCAGGTCCATCACGTTGAGCGGGCCGCCCGTGCCGTGCAGCGCGTCGGCGCCGCGCTCGTTGTGCTCGGATTTGATGAAGTAGGGCAGCAGGTCGTCCCAGCCCCAGCCCTCATTGCCTTCGGCGGCCCAGTCGTCGTAGTCCTGGCGCTGGCCGCGGATGTACACCATGGCGTTGATGGAGCTGGAGCCGCCCAGCACCTTGCCGCGCGGCTGGTAGCCCCGGCGGCCGTTCAGGCCGGGTTGGGGCACGGTGGAGAAGGCCCAGTTGGCCTCGCCGTTCTTCGCAAGCACGGCCAGGCCGGCGGGGCAATGGATGAGGACGCTGGAATCGGCGGGGCCTGCTTCGAGCAGTGCGACCTTGACGGCCGGGTTTTCTGACAGGCGCGCCGCGAGCACGCAACCGGCGGACCCGCCGCCGACGATGATGTAGTCAACCATGGAGTTGTCGTCCCCTTTGTTCAGGGGGGGACCATACATCGAAAGGCACCCTGCGGTTTAGGCTGCTTGTACCATTCGCGCTTGTTCTGTGGAGTAATGAAATGGCAATCACAACAGTGGGAATCATCGGTGCGGGCACCATGGGCAACGGCATCGCTCAGGCTTGCGCCGTGGCGGGCATTCCGGTCGTCATGGTCGATGTGTCCGAAGCGGCGGTGGCCAAGGGCGTCGCCACCGTCGGAAGCAGCCTGGACCGGCTGATCAAGAAGGAAAAGATCACCCCCGCAGCCAGAGACACGGCGCTGGCGCGCATCAAGGGCAGCACCGATTACGGCGACCTGAAGGCCGCACAGATCGTGATCGAGGCCGCCACCGAGAACTACGAGCTCAAGCTCAAGATCCTCAGGCAGGTAGACGCCATCGTGGCGCCGGACGTGATCCTGGCTTCGAACACCTCGTCGATCTCGATCACCCGGCTGGCGGCCGCCACCTCGCGGCCCGAACGCTTCATCGGCATGCATTTCTTCAACCCCGTGCCCATGATGGCGCTGGTGGAGATCATTCGCGGCCTGCAGACCAGCGACGGCACGCACGCACAGGTCAAGGCGCTGGCCGAGACCCTGGGCAAGTCGCCCATCACCGTGAAGAACGCACCCGGCTTCGTGGTCAACCGCATCCTGGTGCCCATGATCAACGAGGCGTTTTTCGTGCTGGCTGAGGGACTGGCCACGGCCGAGGACATCGACGCCGGCATGAAGCTGGGTTGCAACCAGCCGATCGGCCCGCTGGCCCTGGCCGACATGATTGGCCTGGACGTCTGCCTGGCGGTGATGGACGTCTACCTGCAGGAGTTCGGAGATTCCAAGTACCGCGCCTGCCCTCTTTTGAAGGAACTGGTGGCCGCCGGCCGGCTGGGCCGGAAAACAGGGCGGGGCGTTTACATTTACTAACACATAATGGCGGCGAAGGGAACGGGTAACGCCAACACATGTACGCAGCTCCTGAAGAAGCCGCTCCGGAAAGCGACACGCTGTCGCTGCGCGCCAGCACGGCGCTCGGCACAGTGCCGCTGCCGCGCGAGGCGACAGCGACAGCGGCTGCGCCTTCGTCCGGTCCCGCACCCGCCCCTCTCCCCGCACCCGTCAACAGCCCCCTGTC
>CALRME020000389.1:0-3940 GCA_943369045.1 Sphingobacterium thalpophilum | reverse complement strand
CAGCTTCTTGGATTCGATCTTGTCGCCCATGGCGGCGATCGAATAGTGCTTGGGGCCGATGAAAGTGATGCCCTCCTCTTCCACGCGCTTGGCAAAGCCCGCGTTCTCCGACAGGAAGCCGTAGCCCGGGTGCACGGCCTGCGCGCCGGTCTGCTTGCAGGCGGCAATGATCTTGTCGGCCTGCAGGTAGCTTTCGCGGCTGGGTGCGGCGCCTATGTGCACGGCTTCGTCGGCCAGCGCCACGTGGCGGGCGTCGCGGTCGGCGTCGGAATACACGGCGACGGTCTTGATGCCCATCTTGCGGGCCGTGAGGATGACCCGGCAGGCGATTTCGCCGCGGTTGGCGATCAGGATTTTTTCAAACATGCGTGTTCTCCGTGTATTTCATTTCTGCTTGCGCCGGGCTTCATGCGCGGCGGCTTCCGTGCGCGCCTGCTCCAGGGCGCCCAGCCTGTCTTCAAGCGACTTGATGCGGGCATCCCGCTCCAGCACCAGCTGGGCAAGAACCCGCGCATAGTCCTCGCGCCCGTCGTCCGGCCGTGCCGCCAGCATTGCGGAGCGGCCCGCGCCTGTGGACGGGTAACGAATATCCACTTTGGCGCCAGCCAGCCCATGGCGCTCGGCCAGTGCCTGCGCCGCCACCATCAGGCCCGGGTCCCGGCTGTCGCCAACGACGCTCAGGCGCAGGACACGGCCCCGCGGGTCGGCCAGTGAATCGACGATGGCATAGCGTTCATCGCTCTTGAGCGCGGCCAGGACCTGGCGCGCTCCATGCAGGAAGATTTCGTCCTGCACCAGGCGCCAGCCCAGGTAAACGCTGGGCCCGAGCACCGCCGCCAGGCCCAGTGCGATGCCGGCCCGGGTGCGGCGCCGCACAGCGTCGGACAATTCCTCGCGCTGCGGCAGCTTTAGGATGCGCACGATCACCAGGGTCGCGGTGGCGATGAAAACGCCGTTGATCAGGAACAGGTAGAACGCGCCGGCAAACATGTCCAGCCGGCCATGCGCGAGGCCGAAGCCGGCGGTGCACAGCGGCGGCATGAGCGCGGTGGCGATGGCAACGCCGGGCACCACGTTGGAGATGCTCCTGCGGGTGAGCGCGATGACGCCGGCCGCCCCGCCGAAGAAGGCGATCAGCACGTCCCAGATCGTCGGCGAGGTGCGCGCCAGCAGTTCCGACCCCGCCTCCGTCAGCGGGCTGATGGCGAAATAAAGTGTGGACGTCACCAGGCTGAGCGCGGCGAAGATGGCCAGGTTGCGCAGGGCCTTGCGGATCAGCGGGAAGTCGCTTGTGCCTGCGCCATAGCCGAGCCCGACGATGGGCCCCATCAGCGGCGAGATCAGCATGGCGCCGATGATGGACGCCGTGGAGTTCACGTTCAGGCCGACGGACGCCACCAGGATGGCGAAGAACAGCACCCACATGTTGGTGCCGGCCACCCGCACGCCCGCGCGGACCGCAGCGTCAATGTCGCCGGCCTCGCCCTGGTCGCGCCGCAGGTTGAACAGACGCAGCAGGCTGAAGGGTTGCCGCCCGGCCACCGGCTCAGAGGGGGATGTTTCCATGCTTGCGCCAGGGGTTGTCCAGCTTCTTGTCCTTGAGCATCACCAGCGAGCGGCAGATGCGCTTGCGGGTTTCGTGCGGCAGGATCACGTCGTCGATGTAGCCGCGGGCACTGGCGATGAAGGGGTTGGCGAACTGGGCCTTGTACTCGGCTTCGCGCGCGGCCAGCTTGGCCGGGTCGCCCTTGTCCTCGCGGAAGATGATTTCCACCGCGCCCTTGGCGCCCATCACCGCGATCTCGGCGTTGGGCCAGGCGAAGTTGACGTCGCCGCGCAGGTGCTTGGAGCTCATCACGTCGTAGGCGCCGCCGTAGGCCTTGCGGGTGATGACGGTGATCTTGGGCACCGTGCACTCGGCATAGGCGTAGAGCAGCTTGGCGCCGTGCTTGATGATGCCGCCGTATTCCTGGCTGGTGCCGGGCATGAAGCCGGGCACGTCGACGAAGGTCACAACCGGGATGTTGAAGGCATCGCAGAAGCGCACAAAGCGCGCGGCCTTGATGGACGACTTGATGTCCAGGCAGCCTGCCAGCACCAGCGGCTGGTTGGCAACGATGCCCACGGTCTGGCCTTCCATGCGGCCAAAGCCCACGACGATGTTCTTGGCGTACTCGGGCTGGATCTCGAAGAAGTCGCCGTCATCGACCGTCTTGAGAATGAGCTCTTTCATGTCGTAGGGCTTGTTGGCGTTCTCGGGCACCAGCGTGTCCAGCGACAGGTCCATGCGGTCGGCCGGATCATTGCTCGGGCGCACCGGCGCCTTCTCGCGGTTGTTCAGCGGCAGGTAGTTGTACAGGCGGCGCAGCATCACCAGCGCCTCAACGTCGTTGTCGAAGGCCAGGTCGGCCACGCCGCTCTTGCCGGTGTGGGTGGCCGCGCCGCCCAGTTCCTCGGCCGTCACGTCTTCGTGCGTCACGGTCTTGACGACTTCGGGGCCGGTGACGAACATGTAGCTCGAGTCCTTGACCATGAAGATGAAGTCGGTCATGGCCGGCGAATACACCGCGCCGCCGGCGCAAGGGCCCATGATCATGCTGATCTGCGGGATCACGCCCGAGGCCAGAACGTTCTTCTGGAACACGTCGGCATAGCCGCCCAGGGAGGCCACGCCTTCCTGTATGCGCGCGCCGCCGGAATCGTTCAGTCCGATCACGGGCGCGCCAACCTTCATGGCCTGGTCCATCACCTTGCAGATCTTCTCGGCGTGGGCTTCACTCAGCGCGCCACCGAACACGGTGAAGTCCTGGCTGAAGACAAACACCAGCCGGCCGTTGATCATCCCGTAGCCGGTGACCACGCCGTCGCCCGGGATCTTGTTCTCGGCCATGCCGAAGTCGTGCGAGCGGTGCTCCACGAACATGTCCCACTCTTCGAAGGTGCCGTCGTCCAGCAGGATCTCCAGCCGCTCGCGCGCGGTGAGCTTGCCCTTCTTGTGCTGCGCATCGATGCGCTTCTGACCGCCGCCAAGGCGCGCCGCCGCACGCCGCTTTTCAAGTTCTTCAAGGATGTCTTGCATTGCTTTTTTCTCCGTAACTTGTCATGGCGCCCAGCAACTGCCGCGCCGCCGTGGATGCGGGCAGCCTGCCGGCCGCCACTTCCCGTGTGAGTTGGGGCAGCAGGTCGCGCACAGCGCTGTCCTGCCTGAAGGCCTGTTTGAGACCGGCATCGATGCGCTCCCACATCCAGGCCAGCGACTGGTGCTGCCGCCGCGCCGCCAGCCGGCCGCCCCCTTCCTGCAGCGACTTGAATTGCGTCACCGCATTCCAGAAGGCGTCGACGCCCTGGCCGTGCAGGGCACTGAGCTGCATCACCTGCGGGTGCCAGATTTTGTCGTCATGCTGCGCGTGTGAAGGGTGCCCATGCTGGCCGAACAGCCGCATCGCACTCGTGATCTGCGCCTGCGCCCGCGTGGCTGCGTCCACGTCCAGGTCGGCCTTGTTGATGACGACCAGGTCGGCCAGCTCCATCACGCCCTTCTTGATCGCCTGCAGGTCGTCGCCGGCATTGGGCAGCTGCATGAGCACGAACATGTCGGTCATGCCGGCCACCGCCGTCTCGCTCTGGCCCACGCCCACGGTCTCGACGATGACGATGTCGTAGCCGGCTGCCTCGCACACCAGCATGGCTTCGCGGGTTTTCTCCGCCACGCCGCCCAGCGTGCCCGACGAAGGGCTGGGCCGGATGTAGGCGCGCTCGTGAACGGAAAGCTTTTCCATCCGCGTCTTGTCGCCCAGGATGGAGCCGCCGGAGACGGTAGAAGACGGATCGATGGTGAGTACGGCGACGCGGTGGCCCTGCGCTATCAAATACAGGCCCAACACTTCAATGAAGGTGGACTTGCCCACGCCAGGCACGCCGCTGATGCCAAGGCGGAATG
>CALRME020000388.1:0-3951 GCA_943369045.1 Sphingobacterium thalpophilum | reverse complement strand
TCGATAAAGCCCGACTGCTGCGCCTCGGTGGGCGCCAGCCACGGGCCGCCTTCGTCGTCCTGCGCGAACTGCGCTTCCAGCTGCTCGCGCGTCAGGGAGGTGGAAAGCGCCACCGGACGTTCGCCCGGTACCGAGGGCGGCGGCTTGAGCGCCTGCTGGTGCAGCGCTTCCAGGTGGCTGATGAAGCGTTGCGTCTGGACGCCGGGGTAGTCGATGCTGGCCAACCCCTGGCGCAACTTCTCGATCAAAGGCCCGGCCAGCCGCGCCAGGCGCTGCGGGTTGCCGCCGGCCACCTCGGGTTGCGCGCTCCACAGCAGGTCGCTGACGATGCCGGTGTAGCCGCCCGGATCCGCATCGCCGGCCGGGTCGCCCAGGCGCGCCTGGGCCAGCACCTGCGACCAGGGGCCGGTGAGGAAATGACCGACCTCGCGTGAGGCGGTGGCCACGTCGGGCCGGCCGCGCAGCTCCTTGGCGACCTTCTCGGCCAGCAGGTTGCGCTGCTCGGCCTGCAGCAAGGTGCGCACCGCTTTTTCGCGGTACCAGCGGTCGCGCTTTTGCAGGTCGCCCCAGGCCTCTTCCAGCGACTTGAGCGCGAAGGCGAACGGCTCGGCACCGGCGATACGGGTGGTGAGCAGCGCATCCACCGCCTGCTGCACGGGCTCAAGGAATGACGCAAAACCGGGCGCGTCCACGGCATCCCAGGCCATGCTGCGCTGGGTCAGCTGGTCCAGCAACTGGCGCGCCGGGTGCTTGCGGTCGCTGAAAAATCGCGGGTCGGTCAGCGCCAGCCGCATCAACGCGGGCTCCAGGTCACGCACCGTCTGCTGCACAGGCGGCAGCAGGCGTGAGTCGCTGGCGATGTTCTCGACCATCAGGTTCACGACCTCCAGGCCCAGGGCCTGGCCGGTGCTGCGCGCCTGCGTGCGCATCTGCTCACGCAAAGCGCCACTGGTGGTGTTGCCCGGCACGGCAGCGCCGCTCTTGCGCTCGGCCAGCCGCTGCATGACCTTGCCGACCTGCTTCATCTCTTCCAGGGTCTCGAAGGCGGCCGGCACGGTGGGCGAAAAATCCGGGTTCGGGAACTCGCGGCCGTCGGCTTCGAATTCACGCTCGAACTGCGCGGTGAAGGAGTTGCTGCCGTCGTCGAACTCGCCGGCCAGCAGCTTGCGCAGCTGGCGCACGTTCAGCAGGGTCTGGACCTTTTTCTCGGATGTCGCTTCGGCCTGCTCCGGTGTCGCCCTGGGCACCACCGTGCGCGACTCCATCTGGATGACGTTGAAGCCGGCCTGCATCACGCCCTCGTTGCGCAGCATCTCCGAAAGCTTGCGGTAGACCTGCACCAGTTGCGGACCCAGCGCCTCGCCCATATGCTGCATCCAGCGCAGCCGCACCGATGCCGGCGCGCCGGTCTTCATGATCGCCGCGCGCAGGCCGCGGACGTAGATTTCAGGGCGCAGCGGGTTGCGCTCGGCCTGCACGCTCTTCAGGCCCTGCACGGCGCAGATCAGTGCATTGAGGTCGCCCATGACGGAGTCGACAGAAAGGGCGGTGGCCTGCTGAGCGCGCACCAGTTCCACGCTCTCCTGCATCTGCTCGTCGCCCATCAGCTCCAGCGAATCGAAGCTGAAGCCGCCGCCGGCCTTTTCGGCGCCACCGGAGATCGCTTCGGCGAATTCGGCCAGCAGGGCCTGGGGGTAGTTCTCGCACAGCGCCTGCGCGTGCTGCATCAGCTCATGCAGCGCATCGAGCTGCAGCTTGCGTTCCTGCGAGTTGCTCATGTCCGCGCGCGCCGGCATGGAGCGGCGGCAGTGCTCCACCAGCTTTTCCATCAGGGTGCGGCCGCTGCCGGCCGCCTCCTTCATGCAGTTGCGGTAAAGGGCCTGGTAGGCAATGGGGACGGAGGACATCGATGCGCGGCTGCAGGCTTACTTCAGGGCCTTGTAGCGCATGCGCTTGGGCTTGGCGCCTTCTTCGCCCAGGCGCTTCTTCTTGTCGGCCTCGTACTCCTGGTAGTTGCCGTTGAAGAAGGTCCACTGGCTGTCGCCCTCGGCCGCGAGGATGTGCGTGGCAATGCGGTCCAGGAACCAGCGGTCGTGGCTGATGACCATCACGCTGCCGGCGAATTCGAGCAGCGCGTCTTCGAGCGCGCGCAGGGTTTCCACGTCCAGGTCGTTGGACGGCTCGTCCAGCAGCAGCACGTTGCCGCCGGCGATCAGCGTCTTGGCCAGGTGCAGGCGGCCGCGCTCGCCGCCCGAGAGCGTGCCCACCCGCTTTTGCTGGTCGCCGCCGTTGAAGTTGAAGCGGCCGCAATAGGCGCGACTGGCCATCTGGAACTTGCCCACGGTCAGGATGTCCAGGCCGCCCGAGACGTCTTCCCAGACGGTCTTGTTGTTTTCCAGCTCGTCGCGGTGCTGGTCGACAAAAGCCATCTTGACGGTCGAGCCGATCACCACGGTGCCCGAATCGGGCTGTTCCTTGCCGGCGATGAGCTTGAACAGCGTGGACTTGCCCGCGCCGTTGGGCCCGATGATGCCGACGATGGCGCCAGGCGGCACGGTGAAGCTGAGGTTGTCGATCAGCACGCGGTCGCCAAAGGACTTGCTGACGTTATGGAACTCAACAACCTGCTGGCCCAGGCGGTCGGCCACGGGGATGAAGATTTCCTGGGTCTCATTGCGCTTCTGGTATTCGACGTCCGACAGCTCCTCGAAGCGGGCCAGGCGCGACTTGCTCTTGGCCTGGCGGGCCTTGGGGTTCTGGCGCGACCATTCCAGCTCTTTCTTCAGCGCCTTGGCGTGGGCTTCCTCGCCCTTTTGCTCCTGCGCCAGGCGGTCGCCCTTCTGCTCCAGCCAGGTGCTGTAGTTGCCCTTCCAGGGAATGCCGTTGCCGCGGTCGAGTTCAAGAATCCACTCTGCGGCGTTGTCCAGGAAATAGCGGTCGTGGGTGATGGCGACCACAGTGCCCGAGAAGCGCGTGAGGAACACTTCCAGCCATTCCACCGACTCGGCGTCCAGGTGGTTGGTGGGTTCGTCAAGCAGCAGCATGTCGGGCTTGGACAGCAGCAGGCGGCACAGCGCCACACGGCGCTTCTCGCCGCCCGACAGCACACCGATGACGGCATCCCAGGGCGGCAGGCGCAGCGCATCGGCAGCGATTTCCAGCTGGTGCTCGGAATCGGTGCCGGAAGTGGCGATGATGGCTTCGAGCCTGGCCTGTTCGGCCGCCAGGGCGTCGAAGTCGGCATCGGGCTCGGCGTAGGCGGCGTAGACCTCTTCGAGCTTGGCCTTGGCCGCAAACACCTCGCCCATCGACTCTTCGACGCTTTGGCGCACCGTGTGCTCGGGGTTGAGCTTGGGCTCCTGCGGCAGGTAGCCGATGTTCAGCCCCGGCATGGGCGTGGCTTCGCCCTCGTATTCCTTGTCCACGCCGGCCATGATTTTCAGCAGGGTGGATTTGCCTGAGCCGTTCAGGCCCAGCATGCCGATCTTGGCGCCGGGGAAGAAGCTCAGGGAGATGTCTTTGAGAATGTGCCGCTTCGGCGGAACAATCTTGCCGACGCGGTTCATGGTGAATACGTACTGGGCCATTTGGGATTTTCTGGTTGCGGTGCAAAAACCAGATTATCGGTCCAGGCTGTTCTTCAGGGCGGCCTGGGCCACATGGTCCAGTGCTTCGTCGAGCACATGGCGCCCGGCCACCACCTTGATGGCGCCCTGCGCGCGCAGCTTTTCCAGGGTGCGGCGTGACATGGAATGGGCCGTTCCGGCCAGCGAAGTGAACATGAACAGGGTGGCGTGCGGGCTGGCCCAGGTCAGTTGCACCCGCAGCCATTGGTCCTTGACCAGCAATTCGACCCAGGTGCCGGTGCGCAGCTCGCCCGGCACGCCGGCATCGGGCGTGGCGGCATAGGCCAGTTCTTCGAGCGCGGCCTCTTCTTCGGGCAGGAACGAT
>CALRME020000387.1:0-3958 GCA_943369045.1 Sphingobacterium thalpophilum | reverse complement strand
CGGTCAGGCCTCCGGGCGGAAAGGGCACCACGTACTTGATGGCCATGCCTGGCCTGGGAAAAGCCTGGGCCCAGGAAAACCCGGGCAGGGCCCCGATCGTCGCAGCGCCGGCACCCAGAATTATCTCGCGTCGTTTCATCTCGCCTCCTCGAGGTAGCTACCTCTGTTGTTGATCGTTCGTGGAAAACCCCGGCGCCAGTGCCGCCAGTTCTTCGAGTTGCCGGTGCAAACCATCGGGAACCTGTATGCCCCCGTCCTGGGCCTGGGCGGCCAGTGCGGCACGCCGGGCACCCGCGAGCCGCACCCCCTCATCACCCAGCATCTCGTCCACCAGCGTCTCCATTCGCTCTTCATAGACATCCCGCCCGGCCAGTGCGCCCGGGTCGATCAGAAGGAAAGCCTGGCCGATGCGTGGCGCATTGCCCTCATCGACAAAGAACGACGACGCCTCGAAGCCGAACTGCGCGCCCCCCAGCGCCGTAACCAGCAGTTCCACGACCAGCGCCAGCATGGCGCCCTTGGGGCTGCTGGCTGCGCCCACAGGCAGCATCGACCCTTCCAGGCCGGCAGCAGCGTCAGTGGTCGGCTGTCCGTGCTTGTCCAGCGCCCAGCCCAGCGGAATAGGCTTGCCCTCCCTGGCGGCCACCATCAGCTTGCCGCGCGCCACTTCGCTGAGCGACAGGTCCACCATCAGGGGCTCACCATCGCAACGCGGAAACGCCGCTGCCAGCGGGTTGGTGCCGAACACCGGATGCCGGCCCCCGGCCGCAGGCATGGCGGCCGGCGAATTGGCGAAGGCCAGTCCCACCATCCCGGCCTGTGCGGCGGGCCGCAGGTGGTCGGCCAGCACGCCGGCATGGTGGCTGTTGGTCACTGCGGCAAAACAGACGCCGAGCTCACGCGCGATGGCGACGGCCTGCGCGACCGCCAGCTCGCAGGCGGGAAAAGCCAGGCCCATGCGGGCGTCGACCAGCACCGCGGCGCCATGGCGGCGCGTCACCACGGCCAGCGCGTTGCCATCCGCGCGCCCGTTGCGAAGATGGGTAGCGTATTGCGGCACGCGGCTCAGGCCATGCGACGCGATGCCCTGGGCTTCAGCAAGCACCAGGGCACGGGCAGTGCTGGCCGCCATGGCTGCGCCCGCCCCCGCGCCGCGCAAGGCGCGTACGGCCAGTTCTGTGGCCTGCTGCAGGGACAGGCGCGTCATCGGCCGCCTGCCTCGCGCAGCGCCTGCGCCACCCTGTCCGCGATCATGAAGGACACCCGTTCATTGGACTCGGCGCTGACGCCCGAAATGTGGGGCGTCAGCAGCAGATGGGGGCAGCCCTGGAACTGCGCCGTGGCGGGCAGGGGTTCGGTGTCGAACACATCCAGCGCGGCGCCGCCAAGTTGCCCGCTGCGCAGCGCCAGGGCCACGGCCGCGGCATCCACCACTTCGCCGCGCGAGGTGTTGACCAGGATCGCGCCGCGCTTCAGGGAGGCGATGCGCCGCGCGTCGAACAGGCCGCGCGTTGACGGCAGAAACGGACCATGCAACGACACCACATCGGCCCGCGCCGTGGCCTCGTCCAGGCTCACCGGCGTCACGCCGGCCTCCTGCCAGAACGGGCTTTGTGCAGCGAG
Organism: Sphingobacterium thalpophilum; assembly: GCA_943369045.1. Classification (GTDB taxonomy): domain Bacteria; phylum Pseudomonadota; class Gammaproteobacteria; order Burkholderiales; family Burkholderiaceae_C; genus Ramlibacter. The sequence goes on along the minus strand of CALRME020000387.1, from coordinate 2,335 downwards.
AAGGGCGTCATGTGCGATCACGCTCATGCCGACGGCACCGGCCAGCCGGGCCACCACGCGGCCGATCGAGCCCAGGCCGATGAGGGCCAGCGTCTTGCCATGGACTTCGCGTCCCTGGCCCAGGGCCGCGCGCGGCCACTGCCCGGTGGCGACCTGCTCCGTGGAGGCATAGGCACCACGCAGCAGCAGCATGGCGCTGGCCACCACGTACTCGGCCACGCTCAGTGCATTGGCCCCCGTCGCCGGAATGACTGCGATGCCGCGCGCCTCGCAACCCGGCACATCGATGTTGTCCAGCCCGACCCCCAGGCGCCCCACCACGCGGCAGGCGCCCAGCGCAGCCAGCAGCTCGCCGCGCACCTGCGTGCGGTTGCGCACAACCAGCGCATCGCATTGCGCCGCAGCCTGCAGCAGCGCGGCAGGCTGGTCGACCAGTTCGGGCCGGTAGCTGACCTCATGGTCCTGCCGCAGGCGGTCCACCGCCCGCTCGTCCATGAACTCGCAAATCAGCACATTGCGCCAGTCCCCTGCCATCAGGCGCTCTCGTAGAGCCGGGTCAGCACGAATTCTCTATGACCCAGCGCTTCCGCGGCCGTCAGGCGGCCATTGGCCGTGCGCAGCATGTTCTCGAGCAGCTGGTCGCCGGCCTGGTCGAGCGTGATCTCGCGCTGCAGCAGGCCCGAGGTGTCGACATCGATGTGCTCGCTCATCAGGCGCACCGTGCGCGGGTTGGCGCAGATCTTGATGACCGGCAGGATGGGATTGCCGATCACGTTGCCCTGCCCGGTCGGGAAGAAATGCACCGCGTAGCCCGAGGCGGCGCACAGCGTCACCATCTCGGCCGCGGCGCTGGACGAATCCATGAACCACAGGCCCGGGTGCGAGGGGATTTCGGCCTTGTCGATCACGCCGTCCACGGTGCACTTCTTTCCGATCTTCTGGATGTTGCCCAGCGCCTTTTCCTCGATCGTCGTCAGGCCGCCGGCGATGTTGCCCTTGGTTGGCTGCGAATCGGACAGGTCACTGGTCTTGTGGCGGTTGATCACCTCCTGGTAGCGGTCGAACATGAACATGAACTTCTCGCGCACCGCGTCATTGGCGCAGCGTGCGGCCACGATCTGCTCGCCGCCCGTCAGCTCCGTGGTTTCGCCGAAGCACAGGTAGCTGCCCAGCGGGTGCAGCTTGTCGAAGGCATTGCCCACGGTGGGGTTGGCGCCGCAGCCCGAAGTGGTGTCCGATTCGCCGCACTTGGTCGAGACCCACAGCTCGTTGATGGCGCAGGCCTCGCGCTGCTTTTCGCTGGCCCACTGCACGTACTCGCGCGCGGCCTTGCTCGCCCGCATGATGGTTTCGTGGTCGCCATGGCCCTCGATGCCGAAGCCGCAGACCGGCTTGCCGGTGGCGGCGATGCCCTCAACCACCTTCTTTGTCCAGCCGTCCTCGATGCCGATGACGACCACCGCCGCCACGTTCGGGTTGCAGCCAGTGCCGATCAGCGTGCGGAAATGCAGGTCCAGGTCAGCGCCGAACTGCAGGCGTCCGTAGGGGTGCGGTATGGCGAGCGCACCCTTGATGTTGTGCGCCACGGCCTCGGCTGCGGCGTTGGACAGGTCGTCCAGCGGCAGGATGATGACGTGGTTGCGAATACCCACGCGGCCGTTCTCGCGGCGGTAACCCAGGAAGCTGGTGCTGTTGTCGATGATGGGCATATCGGGTCCTTACCAGCGCTTGGTCTTGATGTTGTGAACGTGGGCGTGCTGGCCGGCCGAGATCGGCGCCACCACCTTGCCCATGTCGATGCCGTACTTCCAGACCGTGTCGCCGGGCGCCATGTCCTTGAGCGCGATCTTGTGGCCGATGGGAATGTCCTGCCTGGCCTGCATGTCGATGAGCTTGTCCTCGTCCATGATCCAGCCCTTGAGCGAAGCCCCGGCCGTCACGCCTTCGACCACCACGACAGCCACCGTATCCCGGGCGTCGTGCAGTACAAAATGAATCATCAGTGTCTCCTTGTCGTTGTCCCGCCAGGCGCGGGGAAACTGCAGTCTAGGCAGGCGCGCGGCCATGTCAATCAGGTCATATAGATGAATCGGCTGCCTGGGCTAAACTGCTTGCATGCGCAAGCCTGTACCCTCATCGCCGCTGCGGCCGCTGACCGACGGCGACGCCGGTCCGCTGTACCGGCAGGCCAAGCGCGAGCTGCTTCGTCTGGTCGAATCGGGTGCATACGGCCCGGGAGAAACCCTGCCCAACGAGACGACGCTGGCCAAGACCATGCAGGTGAGCATCGGCACGCTGCGCAAGGCGGTCGACGAACTGGTGCATGAGCACGTGC
>CALRME020000386.1:0-3965 GCA_943369045.1 Sphingobacterium thalpophilum | reverse complement strand
GATGTTGGACTGGCCGTTGGCGCTGGCCACCTGCCTCTGGCGGGTCGTGTAGGCAGGCGCAGCGAATCGGTCTACCCAGCCTATGTAATCCCAGTAGCCCACGTGGAAGGCCTGCACCACGGCCTTGCCTTCGATTGCGGCGGTCTTGAGCGTGGAAAGCCACTTGTCTGCAGGGGGGCAGGAACTGCAGCCCTCGGAGGTATAGAGCTCGATGACCGGCGTCAGCGTGGTTGCCGACTCGGCCCGGCAGGCGGGGGCGTCCGCCGCAAAAACGCCGCCCGCCCCTAGAAGGGCGACGGCCGTGAGGTATCCGGATGAGTGGGTCATGGTGCGATTCCAGCAGGGATTGTCCTGCTTCGTCGCCCCGGACGCCACGACCTTACATGTGTGGCAGCGGCTTCGTCACCGGTTCGCGCCGCTCAGCGGCACGGGGCAGCAGCCGGTTTTCCATCTCGGCCATCTGGAATCCGAAAGACTTGCCGAGTTGCTCCAGTTGCGCGCGGGTTTCGCGCTGGTGGCTCACCAGGCTCTTTTCGATCTCGGAGGCGACGATGGCCTCGCGCTGGCGGGTTTCCCGCTGGTTGGCATCGATCTGCTGGCGCAGTTCGGAAAAGCGCGAGGCCTCGGCCTTGTCGGCGAGTTCGCGTTGAGCTTGCAATTCCTTGGCGTACTGGCGTGAATCGAGCAGGTAGCGGGTCTGCGTGACTGCGCTGCTGGCGACAAAAGCGATGACCAGCGCAAGCAACGTGGCGACCAGGATCAGGCCGATCGGCGCTTCGATCACTGCCAGGCCAAAGCTCAATGGCGCGGTGCGGATTACCTCGCCCCAGTTCAGCGCCACAAAGCCGGACACCAGCAGGATCGCGACCACCGTGAAAATCATTCTTGCTCTCATGTGAACCTCCAGAGGTTGTGTAACTTGATGGTGGGGTGGCTACGGCCGCGCTACTGTCAGCGAACGCGCCGTCCTGCTGTATCCGATGTGGCAAACTCGCGCCCTTCGCTGGCAAACAGCAGCGCTTGCGGCACTAAGTTCACGGTTACAGAATGCAAAAAATAATTCGGCAGATTGCTGCGGAGATCAAGGTCAACGAGAGCCAGGTCAAGGCAGCGGTCGAGCTGCTCGACGGCGGTGCAACCGTGCCCTTTGTGGCCCGCTACCGCAAGGAGGCTACGGGCGGGCTGGACGACATCCAGCTGCGCGAACTGGAGTACCGGCTGGGCTACCTGCGTGAGCTGGAAGATCGCCGCGAAGCCATCCTCAAGAACATCGACGAGCAGGGCAAGCTCACGCCCGCGCTGCGCGCCGCCCTGGAAGCCGCGCCCACCAAGCAGGAACTGGAAGACCTGTACCTGCCGTTCAAGCAGAAGCGCCGCACCAAGGGCCAGATCGCCCGTGAATTCGGCATCGAGCCGCTGGCGGACAAGCTGTTTGCGGACCCCTCGCTGGACCCGGCGGTTGAAGCGGCCGCTTTCACCCGGCCTGCGGAGGTGCTCGATGACGGCAAGCCCGGCGCCGACTTCTCCACCGTGCCGGCAGTGCTCGACGGGGTGCGCGACATCCTGTCCGAGCGCTGGGCCGAGGACGCCGCGCTGGTGCAAGGCCTGCGCCAGTGGTTGTGGAGCGAAGGGCTGTTTCGCAGCAAGCGCATGGACGGCAAGGACGAGAACAACGCCGACGTGGCCAAGTTCCGCGATTACTTTGACTACGACGAGCCCATTGGCCGCGTGCCATCGCACCGCGCGCTGGCGGTGTTCCGTGGGCGGACGCTGGAAGTGCTGGATGCCAAGCTGGTGTTGCCGGTAGAGCCCGAGCCGGGCAAGCCATCGATTGCCGAAGGCAAGATCGCGCTGCACCTGGGCTGGAGCCACAAGGCCCGACCCGCGGACGACCTGATCCGCAGGTGCGTGGCCTGGACCTGGCGCGTGAAGCTGTCGCTGTCGACCGAACGCGACCTGTTCACCCGGCTGCGCGAGGACGCCGAGAAGGTCGCCATCAAGGTGTTCGCCGACAACCTGCGCGACCTGCTGCTGGCCGCGCCAGCCGGCCCGCGGGTGGTGATGGGCCTGGACCCGGGCATCCGCACCGGCGTGAAAGTGGCGGTGGTCGATGCCACCGGCAAGCTGGTCGATACCGCCACGGTGTTCCCGCACGAGCCTCGCCGCGACTGGGACGGCGCACTGCACACCTTGGGCCGGCTGGTGGAAAGGCACGGCGTCAACCTCATAGCGATCGGCAACGGCACGGCCAGCCGCGAGACCGACAAGCTGGCCGGCGACCTGATCAAGCTGATGGCCAAGGCCGACATGCCGGCCGAAAAGGTGGTGGTGAGCGAAGCAGGCGCCTCGGTCTACAGCGCCAGCGAGTTCGCCAGCCAGGAAATGCCCGACGTGGACGTGAGCCTGCGCGGCGCAGCCAGCATCGCGCGGCGCCTGCAGGACCCGCTGGCAGAACTCGTGAAGATCGACCCCAAGTCGATTGGCGTGGGCCAGTACCAGCACGACGTGAACCAGAGCGAGCTGGCCCGCACGCTGGAAGCCGTGGTGGAGGACTGCGTGAACTCGGTAGGGGTGGACCTGAACACCGCCAGCGTTCCGCTGCTCTCGCGCGTCTCGGGCCTCTCTGGCACGGTGGCCAAGGCCGTCGTGCGCTGGCGCGAAGCCAATGGGGCGTTCAAGAACCGCCGCCAGCTCATGGATGTGAGCGGCCTGGGCGCCAAGAGTTTCGAGCAGAGCGCCGGCTTCCTGCGCATCCGCGGCGGCGAGAACCCGCTGGACATGACGGGCGTGCACCCGGAAACCTACCCTGTGGTCGAGCAGATGATGGCAAAGACGGGCAAGCCGGTGTCCGAGCTGATGGGCCGGGCCGAGATGCTCAAGACGCTCAAGCCCGAGCTCTTCGCCAACGAGAAATTCGGCGTCATTACCGTCAAGGACATCCTGGGCGAGCTGGAAAAGCCGGGCCGTGACCCGCGCCCGGACTTCAAGGTGGCGCGCTTCAACGACGGCGTGGACGACATCACCGACCTCAAGGAAGGCATGGTGCTGGAGGGAACGGTGAGTAATGTGGCGCAGTTCGGCGCCTTCATCGACCTGGGTGTGCACCAGGACGGCCTTGTGCACGTGAGCCAGTTGTCGCACAAGTTCGTGACCGATGCGCGCGAGGTGGTCAAGACCGGCGACATCGTTCGGGTCAAGGTGATGGAAGTGGACGTGGCGCGCAAGCGCATTGGGCTGTCGATGAAGCTGGACGCGGCGCCGGCGCGGCGCGATGCCCCGCGCGACAACCGGTTCGAGGGGGCAGGGCGGGGGCGCATGCCCGCGCCGCCACAGGCGCCGCAGAACACGGCCATGGCCTCGGCTTTCGCCAAATTGCGGAAACCCTGAAAAAAGGGCTCAAGTGTTGCGGCCAGTTTGCCGATAGCCCTGCTACGACCCCCTTTGCCGGGTTGTTCCAGGACTCAAAAATGCAACAAAAACTGGCTTCCCTGATGAACCGGCGCCTGGCCTTGCCCGTGGCGCCGCAGGCCATCGCCCGCATCATCCAATCCTTCGACGACCCGGATTCGTCGGCCGAATCCCTGGCCTGGGACATCGCCGACGACCCCATTCTCACCGGCCGCTTGCTCAAGGCCGCCAATTCGGCGTATTTCGGGTTGGGCCGCAAGGTTGCCACACCGCGCGAGGCACTGGACATGCTGGGCTTTGCCAAGGTGCGCGCGCTGGCCATGGCCACTGCCGTGCAGGCCTCGTTCCACCACATCCACAGCAACACGCTCGACGCCGTCTGGGCGGTGAGCATGGAGGCGGCGGACATCTCGTTCAATCTCGCCGGCCTGCTCCGGCTGGACCGCCCCACCGCCTATACGGCGGGCATGCTGCACGCGGTGGGCATGCTGGTGATGGCCTCGGGCATGCCGGAGCAGACCGATGCGCTGGATGCGGAAGTCCACCCGATGTCGGTG
>CALRME020000385.1:0-3968 GCA_943369045.1 Sphingobacterium thalpophilum | reverse complement strand
GGCGTGCTGTGCGTCGAGTTCTTCGTGCTGGAAGACGGCTCGCTGGTCGTCAACGAGATGGCACCGCGCCCACACAACAGCGGCCACTACAGCATGAACGCCTGCGACGTGTCGCAGTTCGAGCTGCAAGTGCGCACGCTGGCCGGCCTGCCGCTGGTGCAGCCGCGCCAGCACAGCCCGGCCGTGATGCTGAACCTGCTGGGGGACCTGTGGTTTCCGCGCGGGGCCGAGCCGGTTACGCCGCCGTGGGACAAGGTGCTGGCCCTGCCTGGTACCAGCCTGCACCTGTACGGCAAGCTGAGCGCCCGTAAGGGCCGCAAGATGGGCCACCTGAACGTGACGGGCGCCACGGTGCAGCAAGCGCGCGAAACCGCGCTGCGTGCCGCCGCCCTCCTGGGCATCGAAGCCTTCTGAACCGGAGCCTGCAGTGATCCTCGACGGGAACTCCGCTGCGGCCGTGGCTCAGGCTGCCGCCGTGCTGGCCCAGGGCGGCCTGGTGGGCTTTCCCACAGAGACGGTCTACGGCCTGGGCGCCGACGCCGCCAGCGAGGCGGCCGTGGCAAAAATCTTCAAAGCCAAAGACAGGCCCAGCGACCATCCGCTGATCGCCCATGTGGCGGACATGGAAGGTGTCCATGCCTTTGCCCGTGAGGTGCCGGGTTTTGCGGTGCGGCTGATGACCGCCTTCTGGCCCGGCCCCCTCACGGTGATCCTGCCGCGCCGCCCGGGCATTGCAGCCGCGACGGCCGGGGGCCAGGATTCCATTGGCTTGCGCTGCCCTTCGCACCCGGTGGCCCAGGCCCTGCTGCGAGCCTGCTTGGCCGCCACCCCCCCTGTGCTGGGACTTGCTGCGCCCAGCGCCAACAAGTTTGGCCGGGTCAGCCCGACCTCGGCGGCGCACGTGGCCTCCGAATTCGGTGACAGCCTCCTGGTCCTCGACGGCGGCCCCTGCGACGTGGGCATCGAGTCGACCATCGTGGACTGCACCCGCGGCGTCCCGGTACTGCTGCGTCCCGGCATCCTCACCCGCCCGCAGATCGAGGCCGCGTGCGGCCAGCCGGTTCGCAGGCAGGAAGACCTGGACGCTGCCCTGGCGGCCACGCCCGATGCGCCACGGGCGTCCGGCACGCTGGAGTCGCATTACGCGCCGCGCGCCAAGGTGCGGCTGATGGACGCCAGGGCCCTTCAGACCGCTTTGGACCTGCTGGGCGCGGATGCCAGGGCCATCGCCATCTACAGCCGCGCCATCATGCAGTCGCGCTCGGACAAGCTCATTCGCAGGCGCATGCCAGACGATGCCGCCGAGACGGCTCGCCAGCTGTTTGCGGTGCTGCGTGAATTCGACGACCGTGACGTCAAGCTCATCTGGGTGGAAACCCCGCCTGCGACGCCCGAATGGGAAGGCGTGCTGGACCGCCTCCGCCGGGCTTCGGCAGCGTGAAACAACGGCCGGCCGCGCCTCGTTAAACTACCCCCAGCAATTTCCGGAGAACTTATGACAAGCAACTGGTCGCGCCGCGCTGTACTGGCGGTGGCATGTGTTTCGGCTGCGCTGGTCGCCGCCTGTGGTTCGAGCACCACCGAATCCGAGCTCAGGCCGGCCCGCATAGTCGTTTTCGGCGATGCCTTTGCCGACCTCGGGCAGGGCGGCTCGCGCTACACCGTCAATGACGGCACCAACAACATCTGGACCGCCCAGGTTGCCGCCAGTTTCGGCCTGCCGCTCACGGCGGCGGTCAGCGGCGGCAAGTCGTATGCACGTGGAAGCGCGCGCATCCTGGCCAAGCCAGACGCTGCCGGCAACAGCGCTGTCCCCACGGTCAAGGAGCAGATCGACACCTTCCTGGCGTCCGACAGCTTCGGCAGCACCGATCTGGTCATCATCAATGCGGGCATCGGTGACATCGTGGCGGAGATGGCCGGAGTGACCGCAGGCACCAAGACCGGCGACACCTTGCTGACCAACGTGCGCCAGGCCGGCCGCGACCTGGGCGCCCAGGTGCGCCGCGCGGTCCAGGCGGGCGCGCGGTACGTGGTTGTTGCGGGGCCCTACGATCTGGGCCGCTCGCCGTGGGCCCTGTCCATCGGGGGCAGCGTTCTTTCCAGCGCCAGCAGCCGGTTCAACGAGGAATTCCTGGTTTCCGTCGTCGACATGGGTGCCAACGTCCTGTACGTGGACGCGGCCCTGCACTTCAACCTGGTCAACTCAGTGCCGGCCAACTACAACCTGACCGACGGAACCAACCTGATATGCAATTCGGTGGACCCGGGCCCAGGTATCGGTACTGGCGCCGGCCAGGTCAATTCGGCGCTGTGCACCAACGCCACAGTCGCGGGCCTGGATACCAGCCGCTACCTGTTCGCCGACCGCATCTACCCGACGCCGCAAGGCCATCGCCTGTTCGGCGACTATGCCTATACGCGGATCCGCGCGCGCTGGTAAGTTCCGGGCACCAGACGGAAAAAACGCGCCCGAGGGCGCGTTTTTTCATGGGTCTTGCCGGTTACTTCAGCGCGTTGAAAATCGCGCGCGCCTGCGCGTGGCAGAACGGCGGCTCGTAGGTGCCGTGGTAGTTGCCGTAGTAGGTGGCAAAGGCTGCGGAGGTGGGGTCGGTGGGCGCGGCGCCGTTGACGCCGAAGGCCGCCCGCACGGAGGCGTCGACGTCCACCGAAGTCACGTTGGTCAGCCCGCGGCTGGCGAAGTCGGCCTGTGCAACCACCTGGTGAACGGCAGGCGGCACTGTCGGGTCGCCTGCACCGCCGCACAGCAACGTGCGCGCGCGCGGATTCCAGCCCAGCAGGTCGTTCTTTTTCGCGTTCAGGTACAGCGTATTGTTGTTATTGGTCTGCGAATCGGTGATGAAGGCCGGCTGGAAGACAAGGTCGCGTGCCGCATCGGGCGTTACCGCGGGGCCGCCCGGCAGTGTGCCGGTCGTCACCAGCGTGGTGAAGTTCAGCGTCGGGCTGGGCAGCAGCGTCTCGATGTAGCCCGAGTACGGCAACTTGAAGGCCTGCGTCACGTTGGTGTAGACGTCGCCGTAGATTTTTTGCCAGGCGGTCACCAGGTAGGGGACGAAGAACTGGTAGCCGGCGATGGCCGTGGGCAGTTTGAATGAACCCGACAGGTTGTAAGGGCCGGCCAGGTGGGCGCCCGCCACCACGTTGATCTCGCCGGCCAGGTCGCGCTCGATCGCCCGGTGGGCGGCCATTGAGGCGTGCCCACCCTGGGAATAACCGGTGAGCATCACCTTGCCTGAAAGCGACACGCCCTGCCCCACGGCGGCAGTACGGGCAGCGCGGATCGAGTCGATGACCGACGAGGCTTCCGAGTCGGCGTGCAGGTAGGGGTGGAAGGAATAACTGGACTTGGCGAAACCCAGGTAGTCGGTGGCCACGACCGCATAGCCCTGGGCCGCGTACATGGCGGCGAGCAGGAAGGTTTCGGAGTCGGCGGGGTTGGCCAGCGTCCGTGGCTTTTGCACGTCCGTGCCCTTGGCATAGGCCACCAGCGGGTAGTTGCCGTTGGCGCAGGCGCCGGCCGGGATCAGCAGGACGCCCGATGCGTTGGTGGCTTCGGATTTGGCGCCGATGGTGGCGTAGTTGAGGGCCACCACGCGCACGTCACAGAGGGCCTTGCCGCTCAGCGGCTGCAAGCCCGCGGCGGCTGTACTCGCGTCCATCTGCGCGGCGGTGAGCGTGGTCACCGTCTGCGGTGATTCCACCATGGCGCCGCGGCCAGAATTGTCTCCGCCACCACCCCCGCCGCAAGCTGCCAGCAGGGCTGCCGCCGCAGTCGCGGTCAGTATGTGAAGTCTCTTCATGAAGCTCTCCTTGGGATAAAAGAACGGTCGTTCGTTTTTAGAGCATCCATGGTACGAGCCCGTTTACGCGGTCGCGACGGGGTAAACACGGGGAAGGCGCGTCAGGCGTCGCGCAGGCGACGTGTGCTACCTGAATCTCAGCTTCAT
>CALRME020000384.1:0-3978 GCA_943369045.1 Sphingobacterium thalpophilum | reverse complement strand
CAGCTCGAACTGCATCTCCTCGCGCAGCTTGGCATCCAGGTTGGACAGCGGCTCGTCCAGCAGCAGCACCGGCGGCGCGATCACCAGCGCACGTGCGATGGCCACGCGCTGGCGCTGCCCGCCCGAGAGTTCGCGCGGGTAGCGCTGCGCCATCGTGTCCAGGTGCACCAGGGCCAGCATTTCGGCTACACGCGATTCACGCTCTCCCTTGGGGACCTTGCGCATCTCCAGGCCGAAGCTCACGTTCTGCGCGACCGTCATGTGCGGGAACAGGGCGTAGCTCTGGAACACGATGCCCAGTCCGCGCTGGTTGGCCGGCATGTGGGTGATGTCGCGGCCTTCCAGCGTGATGCGCCCGCGCGTGACCGGCACGAAGCCGGCCAGCGCCTGCAGCGTGGTGGTCTTGCCGCAACCCGACGGCCCCAGCAGCGAGATGAACTCGCCGCGTTCCACGGACAGGTCCATGTCGATCAGCGCGCCAAAGGCGCCGTAGAACTTGGAGACGTTTTCAAGGACCAGGAACGACATGCGAAGGCTCCGGTAGCCAATTCAGTGTGTTCGCTGGTATGTGACCGTGTCAATCGCAAAAACCGATAGTCGGAATAAATATTCATGAAAAACCGTATAACGGAAAAAACATGTACAAAGCTGCAGAAATATCCCGGAAACGCCCATGCCTGACATTGCTGAACCTTCAGTCTCCAGCCTTCACCGCGCTGTGGAAATCGTGCGCGCCCTGGCCGCCAGCGCCGAAACCGGGCTGCGCGTGAGCCAGCTTTGCCAGCAGCTGGGTTACACCCAGGGCACCACCCACCGCCTGCTTCAGCAACTGGTCGAGGAAGGCCTGGTTGAGCAGCCGCCTGAGGGCAAGCTGTACCGGCTGAGCCTGGACTTCTTCTCGCTGGCTGCCCGCGCGGGCGACCATGGGGGCCTGCGTGGCCTGTGCCGTCCCGCGCTACTGCGACTGGGCGCATCGCTGGGCGACAGCGTGTTCCTGCTGGTGCGGGTGGGCTTTGACGCGGTCTGCCTGGACCGGTGGGAAGGCCCGTTCCCCGTGCGCACCTTCACCGGCGACATCGGCGGTCGCGTGCCACTGGGCGTAGGGCAGGGCGCCATGGCCATCCTGGCGCACATGCCGCCGGCCGAGCAGGAAGAGGTGATGCGCTTTAACGTGCCGCGTATCCGCCACATGGGCGCGCTGGACGAGGTGTTCCTGCGCACCGAGGTGGCCAAGGTACGGGCGCAGGGGTACGCCAATACCAACATGGGGTTGATCGACGGCATGGCCGGCGCGGGTGTGCCGGTGTTCGACAGCAACGGACGCGTCGTCGCGGCTCTTAGCGTCGGCACTCTGGCGAACCGGCTCAATTCCGAGCGCCTGCCGGTGGTGATCGATCTGTTGCAGCGCGAGGCCAGAGCGCTGTCGGCACAGATCAACCCCTTTGACCGCACACTCAGGCGTGCATCAGATGGCCTGGGTGCCGCGTCTGCGCGCTCTTAGGGTTCCCGTGGTGCGGCGCCGGCGCCGTGCTTGCTGATCCACTTGCCATAGAGCGCGATCTTGCGGTCCAGCAGCGAGACGGCGTCCTTGAGTTTTTCAGCCTGGACCTTGATCCGTTCGCGGTGCTCGCGCAGCAACTGCTGGCGCACGGCCAGCGTGGACTTGCCCTGGCGCACCTGGCGCGCGTAGGCCTGCATTTCGCGGATGCTCATGCCCGATTCGCGCAGCCGGTGCATCAGATCGAGCCAGTCCACGTGCGCCTGCACGAAAACGCGCCGGCCACCGGCGTCACGCGCTGCGCCCGGCATCAGGCCCTGGGCTTCGTACCAGCGGATCGTGTAAATACTGCGACCCGACAGGCGTGCCAGCTCGCCGATGTGCATCAGGCCGTCGGCGGGGGGCGGCCTGCTGGTGGATGGATTCGCCATTTCCTCATTTTGCGTCAAGCACTGTCCATGCGGGCTGCAGGCCATTTTCAGGCTGCGGGCCGCGCGGGTGCTGCTTTGGTGACTTACGTTCCCTTGATCCCCAGCTTGCCCATCAACTGCTTGAAGTAGATGTTGTCCTTGGCCATGGCAGCGCGGAACTGGGTTTCGTCGGCAAACGAGACACCCAGGTTCTGTTTCTCCATCGTGTCCTTGAGCACCGGCTCCTGCATGGCTTTCGATGTCACCGTCTTGAGCAGGGCAACGATCTCTGGCGGCGTGCCCTTGGGCGCGCCCAGGCCGCGCCAGGTGCCGATCGACAGGTCGATGCCGCGCTCCTTGAGTGTGGGCACGTTGTCGAAGCCCTTGGCGCGCTGGTCGGCCATCACCGCCAGGATCTTGAGCTTGCCGCCGGCCACGTGCGCCGTGACTTCCGCCGGGCTCACCGCCACCGCCTCGATGTGCCCGCCCAGCAGCGCCAGCACGGCAGGGTTGGCGCCATTGAAGGGGATGTGGTTGAACTTCACGCCCGTCTTCTCTTCCAGCGCGGCAGCTGCGAGGTGCCAGATGGAACCATTGCCGGCGTTGCCCACGCGCACATCGCCGTTGGCCTTCTTCGCTGCGGCCAGGAACTCCTCGATCGTGTTCCAGGGCGCATCGGCCTTGACGGTGATGGCGGCCGGGTCGGCGTTCAGGCGCGCGATGGGCACGAAATCCTCGTGCGTGAACTTCGCCATGTTCATGTGCGGCAGGGTGGTGAGCTCCACGGTGATCACCGCCAGCTTGTAGCCGTCGGGCTTGGCGCTGACCACTTCCTGCCAGCCGATGGCGCCGCTGGCGCCGGGCTTGTTCAGGACGGTGATGGACTGGCTCATGTGCTTGCGCGCCGCTTCGGCGTAGGCGCGCGCCAGCACGTCGGTGCCGCCGCCGGCGCCATAGGGCACGATCAGCTCGACCGGGCGGGTGGGGTAGTCGCCCAGCTGGGCCCGGGCAGTCGTGAAGGCGGTGGGTCCGAAGCCGGCAGCGATGGCGGCCTGAAGAAGGGTTCTGCGTTGCATGTGAATTTCCGTTTGCTTACTTGATGGCCTGGATGCGGTCGAACAGTTCGCGCGGCCACGGCGCGTCGGCGGCCGTCAGCGGGCCGCGCACAGCGGCGGCAAAGGGCGCGCGGTCGACCTTGTTGACAGTCTTGCCGCGCTTCTCGAACTCGGCCACCAGGCTGTTCTCGGCGTTGACGATGTCCTGGCTGGCGCGGCTCGATGCTTCCCAGAGCACGGCGTCGAAGATCTTCCTGTCGGCGTCATTGAGCTTGGACCAGGTCGGGCCGGAGACGATGGTCACCAGCGACTCGAGGATGTGGCCCGTCAGCGTGATGTACTTCTGCACCTCGTAGAACTTCTTGGCGTCGATGGTGGGCAGCGGGTTCTCCTGCGCGTCCACGGTGCCGTTCTGCAGCGCCAGGTAGACCTCGGCGAAGGCGATGGGCGTGGGGTTGGCGCCGACGGCGCGCGGGAACATCACGAACAGAGGCGCATCGGGCACGCGCAGCTTCAGGCCCTTCATGTCTTCGGGCTTGCTGATGACCTTGTTGGACGTCATGTGGCGCAGGCCGTAATACGTATAGCCCGCGATGTGCTGTCCGCCGGTCTTGCCGGCGTAGGCGGCGCCGATGTCCTTGAACACCGGGCCGTTGCGGAACGACTGCCAGTGCGCGTAGTCGCGGAACACAAAAGGGGCCGATGCGATCGACATGGGCGGGTAGGCGCGGCCGGCGAAGGCCATGCCGGTGTAGATGATGTCCACGGTGCCCAGGGTCAGGCCCTGGTTGATTTCGGTTTCCTTGCCCAGCGTGGAGGCGGGGAAGATCTGCACCTCGTAGCGCCCGGCCGTGCGCTTCTTGATTTCTTCGGCAGCCCACAGGGCCTGCGTGTGGTAAGGCTCGGAGGTCTCGTAGACGTGGGCCCACTTCAGCTTGGTCTGGGCCCAGGCAGCGGTGGGTGCGGCCATGGCCGCGATGGCCAGTGCCGCGAGGGCGGGGAGTGTCTTGCGTTT
>CALRME020000383.1:0-3982 GCA_943369045.1 Sphingobacterium thalpophilum | reverse complement strand
AGACAGCCCAGATCAACCTGAACTACGCAGCCGTCACCGCCCCCATCTCGGGCCGCATCGGCCGCGCACTGGTCACCGAAGGCGCCCTGGTCGGCCAGGGCGAAGCCACCCAGCTGGCCGTGATCCAGCAGGTCGACCCGCTCTACGTCAACTTCACGCAATCCGCCTCGGAGGCGATGGCGCTGCGCCGCGCCTTCGAAGGCGGGCGCCTCAAGCGCGCCGACGGCACGCAGGCCGCGAGCGTGCGCGTGGTGCTGGAAGACGGCACCGAGCATTCGCGCCCCGGCAAGCTGCTGTTCTCGGACCTGACGGTGGATCCGACCAGCGGCCAGATCACGCTGCGCGCGGAAGTGCCCAACCCCGGCGGCGCCTTGCTGCCCGGCCTGTATGTGCGCGTGCGGCTGGAGCAGGCCAAGGCCGGCAATGCCGTGCTTCTGCCCCAGCAGGCCGTGACCCGCTCGGGCACCGCCGACACCGTGATGGTGGTGGGCGCCGACGGACAGGTATCGCCGCGCACCATCAAGGTCGGCGGCGCCCAGGGCAACAACTGGGTGGTGCTCGAAGGCCTCAAGACCGGCGAGCAGGTGATGGTCGACGGCTTCCAGAAACTGCGGCCCGGCTCGCCCGTCAAGCCGGTGCCATGGCAGCCGGGCGGCGCGCCCAGGGCCGCCGCGCCCGGTGCGGCTCCTTCTGCCACACCCGCTGCAGCCCCCGCCTCCGCTGCTGCTTCTGTGCCCGCCGCGGCCAAGTCGTAAGGAGCCCGGCACATGGCCAAGTTCTTTATCGACCGCCCCATCTTCGCGTGGGTGATCGCGCTGTTCATCGTGGTGCTGGGCAGCGTCGCGGTGGTCAAGCTGCCGGTTGCGCAGTACCCCTCGGTGGCGCCGCCTGCCATCGTGATTTCCGCCACCTACCCCGGCGCCTCGGCGCAGACGCTGGAAGACAGCGTGATGACCGTGATCGAGCAGGAAATGAACGGCTCGCCCGGCCTGCTCTACATGGAATCGGTGACGCAGGCCAACGGCCTGGGCCAGCTGACGCTGTCGTTCGAATCGGGCACCAATGCCGACCTGGCGCAGGTGGACGTGCAGAACCGCCTGGGCCGCGCCGCGCCGCGGCTGCCCTCCGCGGTGACGCAACAAGGCGTGCGCGTTGAAAAGTCGCGCTCGAACTTCCTGCTGTTCACCATCCTGTCCTCGGACAACCCGGCCTTCGACCCGGTGGCCCTGGGCGACTACGCCTCGCGCACCGTGCTGCCGGAAATCCAGCGCATTCCCGGCGTGGGCCAGGCGCAGCTGTTCGGCACCGAGCGCGCCATGCGCATCTGGATCGACCCGGCCAAGCTGGTGAGCTTCAACATGTCGGCCGCAGAAGTGACAGCCGCCATCCGCGCGCAAAACGCCCAGGTGTCCTCGGGCACCATCGGCGACCTGCCCAACGTCGCCGGCCAGGGCATTGCCGCCACGGTGGTGGTCAACGGCCAGCTCACGTCCACCGAGCAGTTCGGCAACATCCAGCTGCGCACCAACACCGACGGCTCGACCGTGCGGCTGCGCGACGTGGCCCGCATCGAGCTGGGCGGCCAGAACTACGCCACCTCGGCGCGCCTGAACGGCAAGCCGTCCACCGGCATCGGTGTGCAGCTCTCGCCCAGCGGCAACGCGCTGGCGACGGCCAAAGCCGTGCGCACGCGCATGGAAGAGCTCTCGAAGTTCTTTCCGGCCGGCGTGAAGTGGTCCATTCCCTACGACAGCTCGCGCTTTGTCAGCATCTCGATTGCCCAGGTGGTGGAAACGCTGGCCGAAGCCATGGTGCTGGTGTTCCTGGTGATGTTCCTGTTCCTGCAGAACTGGCGCTACACCATCATCCCGACCATCGTGGTGCCCGTCTCACTGCTGGGCACCTTCGCCATCCTCCTCACGCTGGGGTTTTCGATCAACGTGCTGACCATGTTCGGCATGGTGCTGGTGATCGGCATCGTGGTGGACGACGCCATCGTGGTGGTGGAGAACGTCGAGCGCATCATGAGCGAGGAAGGCCTGCCGCCCCGCGAGGCCACCAGGAAGGCCATGGGCCAGATCTCGGGCGCCATCATCGGCGTGACCGTGGTGCTGGTCTCGGTGTTCGTGCCACTGGCCTTCTTTGCCGGCGCGGTGGGCAACATCTACAAGCAGTTCTCGGCAGTGATGCTGGGCTCCATCCTGCTGTCGGCCTTCCTGGCGCTGTCGCTCACACCGGCCCTGTGCGCCACCCTGCTCAAGCCGGTCGACCCGGAGCACCACAACAAGAAGGGTTTCTTCGGCGGCTTCAACCGCGGCTTCGCGCGCACGGCCAAGGGCTATGAAGGCTTTGTCGCCCGCATACTCAAACGCACCGGGCGCGCGCTTGTCGTCTACGTGGCCATCATCGCTGCGGTGGCCGTGCTGTTCCTGCGGCTGCCCACGTCCTTCCTGCCCAATGAGGACCAGGGCTACATGCTGGTCAACGTGCAGCTGCCGCCGGGCGCCACGCTGGGCCGTACCACGCAGGTGATGGAACAGGTCGAAGCCTTCATCCTCAAGCAGCCCGAAGTGCAAAGCATGGTGGGCGTGCTGGGCTTCTCGTTCTCCGGCCAGGGCCAGAACGCGGCGCTGGCATTCGTAACGCTCAAGGACTGGTCCGAACGCAAGGGCGCGCAGCATACGGCGCAGGCCATTGCGGGCCGCGCGTTCGGCGCACTGATGGGCATTCGCGATGCCTTCATCTTCGCGCTCAGCCCGCCGGCCATCCCCGAGCTGGGTACCGGCACGGGCTTTAACTTCCGGCTGCAGGACCGCGGCGGCAACGGCCATGCCGCGCTGCTCGCAGCGCGCAACCAGCTGCTGGGAATGGCAGGCAAAAGCCCCGTGCTCACCGGTGTGCGGCCCGACGGCCTGGAAGACGCGCCGCAGCTGCAGGTGGACATCGACCGCGACAAGGCCGGCGCCCTGGGCGTGAGCTTCGATGCGATCAACAGCGCGCTGTCGACGGCTCTGGGTTCGTCCTACGTGAACGACTTCCCCAACCGCGGCCGCCTGCAGCGCGTCGTGGTGCAGGCCGACGCACCCAGCCGCATGCAGCCCGAAGACCTGCTCAAGCTGAGCACGGTTAACTCGCGCGGCGCCGCCGTGCCGCTATCGGCGTTCGCTACCACCCGCTGGATCAACGGCCCCATGCAGACCATCCGCTACAACGGCTACTCGGCCATGCGCATTGCCGGTGATGCCGCGCCGGGCCGCAGCACAGGCGAGGCCATGGACGAGATGGAGCGGCTGGCCGCGCAACTGCCGCCGGGCTTTGCCTACGAATGGACCGGCCTGTCGCGCGAGGAAAAGCTCTCGGGCTCCACGGCCACCATCCTGCTGGCGTTTTCGATGCTGGCGGTGTTCCTGTGCCTGGCCGCGCTGTACGAAAGCTGGACCATTCCGCTGGCGGTGATCCTGGTTGTGCCGCTGGGTGTGCTGGGCGCGCTGCTGGGCGCCAACCTGCGGGGCTTCCCGAACGACGTGTACTTCAAGGTCGGCCTGATCACCATCATCGGCCTGTCGGCCAAGAACGCGGTGCTGATCATCGAGTACGCCAAGGACCTGCAGGCGCAGGGCAAGGGCGTGGTCGAAGCGGTGCTGGAAGCCTGCCACCTGCGCTTCCGCCCCATCGTGATGACCTCGCTGGCCTTCATTCTGGGCGTGCTGCCCCTGGTGATCGCCTCGGGCGCCGGCTCGGCCAGCCAGCGCGCGATTGGCACCGGCGTGATGGGCGGCATGATCGCCGCGACCACGCTGGCGGTGCTGTTCGTTCCGGTGTTCTTCGTGGTGGTGCGCAGCTTCTTCAAGCCCAGCGAGCGGCAGCAAAAGCTCTACTCACACCAGCTCGACCAGGACCCCACAACACTGGGAGACGTTTGACATGAATAAATCCCTCCCCCTCCATGCGCGGTCCAGCGTTGGCGCGGCAGCTGCCGCCG
>CALRME020000382.1:0-3983 GCA_943369045.1 Sphingobacterium thalpophilum | reverse complement strand
GGCCAGCGACAGCAGCCAGCTCAAGGAAGTCTTCAGCTGGCTGGCCATTGCGCCGGCGGTGGCAAATTTCGTCGGCCCGTTCATGGCCGGTTTGCTTATTGACCACGCGGGCGTAGTTGCGGCCGATGAGCGCGCGTTCCGCATTGCCTTTGCCGCGCTGGCCGTGCTGCCGCTGGGTTGCTGGTTCCTGGTGCGAGTCGCGCACGAGATGCCCCGCGTGGCGGCACCTGAGGGGCAGGGCGCGCTGCGCGCCTGGGACCTGTTTCGCGACAGCATGTTCCGCCGGCTGCTGTTCACCAACTGGCTGCAGTCCTCATGCTGGGACATCCATGCCTTCGTGCTGCCCATCCTGGGCCACGAACGCGGAATTGCGGCTTCGGTGATCGGCTCCATCCTCGGCGCCTTCGCCATCGCCGCTGCGGCGATCCGCATCGTGCTGCCGCGCCTGACCGCCAATGCGCAGGAGGGCCGCGTGATCCTTCTGTCGACCTGCGGCACCGCGGTGCTGTTCGCGATCTACCCCTTCCTGACGTCGCCGCTGGCGATGGGGCTGTGCTCTGTGTTCCTGGGCTTCACGCTCGGGTCGGTCCAGCCCATGGTGATGAGCATGCTGCACCAGATCACGCCGCACCACCGCCATGGCGAGGCGCTGGGGCTGCGGCTGATGACCATCAACGCCTCCAGCGTGGTCATGCCCATGGTGGCGGGTTCCCTGGGCGCCATCATCGGCGTGGGCAGCGTGTTCTGGGTGTTCTGCGGCGTGATGGCGCTGGGCACGCAGGCCATCCGCGGCCTGCGCCTGCCACCGCAGGCTTGATCCTCCGAGGCGCCCGGCTCAGAGCCGGTAGAAGCCCTTGACCATGTCCCAGGCGGTCTGGGCATCGTCGGCGAACTGGAACAGGGCCATGTCGTCCGGCGAGATCACGCCTTCCTCGATCAGCAGTTCGAAATTGATCAGGCGCTTCCAGTAGTCGGTGCCGAACAGCACGATGGGCACCTGCTTGGACTTGCGTGTCTGCACCAGGGTGATGACCTCAAACAGTTCGTCCAGCGTGCCGAAACCGCCGGGAAAGGCAACCAGCGCCTTGGCACGCATCATGAAATGCATCTTGCGTGCGGCGAAGTAGTGGAACTTGAAGCTCAGGGCCGGCGTGACGTAGGGATTGGCGGCCTCTTCCATCGGCAAGGCGATGGCAAGGCCAACGCTGATGCCGTCGGCCTCGTAGGCGCCGCGGTTGGCCGCCTGCATGATGCCGGGGCCGCCGCCAGTGCAGACAAACAGCATGTCGCGCGGCTCCTTGCCTTTGCTGTACTCCGCCACCAGCCGGCCGAAGGCACGGGCCTTCTCGTAGTAGTGGGAGTTGCGCTGCAGTGCGCGCGCGCGGCGGATCAACCTTTCCTCGCCGGTGGCCTCGGCCTCTGCCACCAGCAGCGCAGCTTCTTCTTCGCTGCGAAAGCGCGCGCTGCCAAAAACCACCACCGTATTCTCGATGCCCATGGCCTGCTGCCCGAGGTCGGGCTTGAGCAGCTCCAGCTGGAAGCGGATGCCGCGCGTTTCGCGCCGCAGCAGGAACTCAGGGTCAGCGAAGGCCAGGCGGGCGGCATCGGGGTCCAGCGGCAGTCCGGCGTCGGCGTGCGATTGCAGGGTAGCCCAGGCATCGGCCAGGCGGCGGTCGTGGATGTTGCGTGTTGAACTCATGACCCGCATTTTCAGCGGAAACCGTCCGGTTCTCCGCTATCCTTGCGCGCAAGAAATATTTGAGGGACAAGGTGGAAAACACGCCGCTTTTTTATGTGCTGCTGGAGGGCAGGCGCATGGGACCGTACGATCGCCGGACGATCGTGGGCATGCGCATCAAAAAGACGCTGACCAGCGACCACGTGCTTGAAGAGCAGACTGGTGGTCAGCTGACGGTTGGCCACCTGCTGGGCCGCAAGCTGCCGCTCAGTTTCAACCCCGACCGCAGCGGCAGCTTTTCGCTGGTGCAGGCAACCTACTCGGCCAGCCTGATCGAGGCAAAGGACGGACCGCTGGAGGTGCCCAAGTTCAAGGGCGAGGTGGAGGCCCGCGTGCAGGGCGATGTGCTTCGTGTGGCCGGGCGCTTCCGCGAAGGTTTCGGCTGGAAGGAAGATCGCGTCAAGATCCCGCTGGACAACGTGGCCCATGCGCGCATCGTGGGCTCCCGGGTGGACCTGTGGCTGCGTACCGAAGGCGTCAGCGACAACGACACGGAGCGCATGCAGCACATTGCGCTTGATCTTTTCACGCCCGAGACGGCGGGTGAGTTCGTCGAGTGGCTGCCGACGGCCACGCCCCCGCCGCCCACCACGCCGATGCCGCTGCTCGATGAATTGCCGGACACGCCCGCAGCCCGCAATGTGCTGGTGTGGGTGGCCCTGATCGGCGCCGTAGTGGTGGTGGGTTTCCTTCTGATGATGCTGGCGTTCCGGCGAATCCACTGAAACAGAACAAGCAGTCCTGGCGCGGCTTGCAGGCCGAAATGCCGCCGGAAGGCGCACGGAATATGCTTCGGGGCTTTCTTGCGCTAGAGCGCCAGGGCGAGCCCCAGCGGAATGAAGACGATGGCCAGCGCGTTGCCCAGCAGGATCATGGCCGCCACTTTTTCTGGTTCCTGGTTGTAGCGCTCGGCCAGCAGGTACTGCATCACGGCCGGCGGCAGTGCGGCAAATAGCAGGAGCTGGCCGCGCGCCGCGCCCTGCAGGTCCAGCGCCCAGGCCAGCGGCACGGCCACCAGCAAGCCGATGACGGGCCGTGCAAAGGCACCCAACAGGCCGCGCGGCACGTCGCGCCGGTGCAGCGCCGTCAGCCGTACACCAAGCGCGAACAGCATCAGCGGCAGCATCGATTCGCCCATCAGCTTCATGCCGGTGAACAGCACGTCGGGCGGGCGCACACCTGCGGCGGCACTGGCAAAGCCGAGCAGCGTGGCGATCATCAGCGGCGACAGCAGCAGGTCGCGGGTGCGGGCATGGGCGCTGGTGATGCGGGCGCCCAGGGAAAAGTGGATCAGGTTGTTGATGGAAAACAGCGCCACCGCAGCGCCGAAATTCCCGGGACCAAAGGCCAGCAGTGCCAGCGGCAGGCCCATGTTGCCGCAGTTGTTGAACATAACCACCGGCACCATGGTGCGCGGCTGGGTGCCGGTGGCGCGCGCCACGGCCCAGGCGATCACGCCGCTGCCCAGGATCAGCATGGCGCCGCCGGCCAGCAAGAGGCCGTGGTCGCCGAGCCGGAACTCCTTGGCTGCCAGCGCCGAATACACCAGCACAGGCGCCAGCACATCCAGCACGATGCGGTTGAGGGCCGTCAGGTCCGGCCGCACGCGCCGGCCGTAAAAGTAGCCCACGGTGACGATGAAGAACACCGGCACGATGACCTGGGCGATGCGGGTGAGCAGTTCCATCAGGTGGGTCCGTCCATGCGCGTGGTCAGCCAGGCCAGCAGTGGCGTGCGCGCAGCGGTGAGGTTCTTGTAGTCGAGCACGGCGTCGGTCATGGAAGCCAGCGAGTTGTGCAAGCGCCGTGCCCGATCCGGCGTCGCCACCGCTTCGCCCAGCGGCTGCAGCATGACGCGAATTGTGAAGACCGCCTGGCGTGTGCCCTGGCCTATGGGGAAGAAGGTCTGGCGCTCGGCGCGCAGGTGGCAGGCCGTGGCGAAGGCTCCTGGATCGGCGGCATCCGGCCACGGCGTCCTGCGGTGGCGGCGCGGATGCTGGTCGTAGCGGGCCGAAGGCGTGACCGTCCAGACCCAGCGCTCCCAGCGCTCGCCGCCGGTGGCCAGCTGCACCAGGTGTTGCGAGGCGGCGAGCAGGGTGGCGTTGTCAGCGACCGGTCCGTGCACCTGTGCCAGTGGCAAGCCGAGCTTGTCTTCCGGCACCCAGTGCGAGGGCACGCAGATGCACATCCAGGGCAGGGTGCCCGTGGCTCCATCTAGCACGGCTAAGTCTTCCTCAAAAGCCAGT
>CALRME020000381.1:0-3990 GCA_943369045.1 Sphingobacterium thalpophilum | reverse complement strand
AGACCTTGCCTGAACAGACCACGATGCGCTTGACCTTGTCGGCCTTCAGGTCCTTGTTCTCCGGAATGATGGTCTGGAAACTGCCCTTGGTGAATTCCACAAGCGGCGAAGTCGCGTCCTTGTTACGCAGCAGCGACTTGGGCGTCATGATGATCAGCGGCTTGCGCAGGTTGCGCACCATCTGGCGGCGCAGCAGGTGGAAGATCTGGCTGGCCGTGGTCGGCTGAACCACCTGCATGTTGGTGTCGGCCGACAGCTGCATGAAGCGCTCCAGGCGCGCCGAGCTGTGCTCCGGGCCTTGCCCTTCATAACCGTGCGGCAGCATCAGCGTAATGCCATTGACACGGCCCCACTTCACCTCGCCCGACGCGATGAACTGGTCGATCACCACTTGGGCGCCGTTGGCGAAGTCGCCGAACTGCGCTTCCCAGATCACCAGGGTATTGGGGTCGTTGGAGGCGTAGCCGTACTCAAAGCCCAGCACCGCCTCTTCAGACAGGATGGAGTCGATGACGACGTAAGGCGCCTGGTTCTCGGCCACGTTGCACAGCGGCGTGTAGGTGCCGATGTCCCACTTCTCGCGATTCTGGTCGTGCAGCACCGAATGACGGTGGGTGAACGTGCCGCGGCCGCAGTCCTCGCCCGACAGGCGCACCGGGTAGCCCGAGGCCACCAGCGAGGCAAACGCCATGTGCTCGCCCATGCCCCAGTCGACGTTGGCTTCGCCCCGGCCCATGGCGGCGCGATCATTAAGCACCTTTTGCACCAGCGGGTGCGGCGTGAAGTTGGCCGGCAATGTGGTGATCTTCTCCGCGAGGCGCTTCCACTCGGCGGTGGGAATGGCCGTGTCGGCGGCGTCGGTCCACTTCTTGTTGAGGAAGGGGCTCCAGTCGACCGCGTACTTGCTCTTGAAGTTGGTCAGCACCGGATCGAAGGTGTTCTTGCCGGCGTCGAAGGCGGCGCGCTGGGCCTTGACCATGTCGTCACCCAGCGTCTCGCCCATGCCCTGGGCGCTGAGCTTGTCGGCGTATAGCTTGCGGGTGCCCGGATGCTGGCCGATCTTCTTGTACATCAGCGGCTGCGTCAGCGCGGGGGTGTCCTGCTCGTTGTGGCCGAGCTTGCGGAAGCAGACGATGTCCAGCACCACGTCCTTGGCGAACTCCATCCGGTATTCCAGCGCCAGCTGGGTCGCCAGCACCACGGCTTCGGGGTCGTCGCCGTTGACGTGCAGCACCGGCGCCTCGATCATCTTGACGATGTCGGTGCAGTACAGCGTGGAGCGGGCGTCGCGCGGGTCGGAGGTGGTGAAACCGATCTGGTTGTTGATGACGATGTGCACCGTGCCGCCGGTGAAGTAGCCGCGCGTCTCGGCCAGCGCCAGGGTTTCCATCACCACGCCCTGGCCCGCGAAAGCGGCGTCGCCGTGCACCTGCACCGGCAGCACCTGCTTGCCCTGCGGGTCGGCGCGGCGGTCCATGCGGGCGCGGACGGAACCTTCGATCACCGGGTTCACGATTTCAAGGTGCGACGGGTTGAAGGCCAGCGTCAGGTGCACCGGGCCGCCGGGCGTGGTCACGTCGGAGCTGAAGCCCTGGTGGTACTTGACGTCACCCGAGGGGAGGTCTTCCTTGGCCGTGTGGTCGAACTCGGCAAACAGGTCAGCCGGCACCTTGCCCAGCGAATTGACCAGCACGTTCAGGCGGCCGCGGTGGGCCATGCCGATGACGATCTCCTGCACGCCCTTGGCGCCGGCCTGCTGGATCAGCTCGTCCATGGAAGCGATGAAGCTCTCGCCGCCTTCGAGCGAGAAGCGCTTCTGGCCCACGTACTTGGTGTGCAGGAAACGCTCCAGGCCCTCGGCCGCCGTCAGGCGGTCCAGGATGTGACGCTTCTTTTCAGCCGTGAAGTTTGGCTTGCTGCGGATCGCCTCCAGCTTCTGCTGCCACCAGCGCTTGTGGCCCTGGTCGCTGATGTACATGTATTCGGCACCGATGGTGCCGCAGTAGGTCTCCCGCAGCGCATTGATCAGCTCGCGCAGCGTCATGGTCTGCTTGCCGAAGAAGGTGTTGCTGGTGTTGAACACCACTTCCTGGTCGGCGTCGCTGAAACCGTAGAAGGACGGGTCCAGTTCGGGAATCTTCTCGCGTTCGGCGCGCTTGAGCGGGTCCAGGTCGGCCCAGCGGGCGCCGACATTGCGGTAGGCGGCAATCAGCTGTTGCACCGCCGTGCGCTTGCGGCCCATCTCGGAGTCGGCGCCGGAGGCCTGCACCACACGGGTGCCACCCTGCTTGGCGCGCTCGGCGAATGCGTTGATGACCGGGAGGTGGGGAACGTCCTTGGTGTTGCTGCCGTCCTGGGCCGGGACGTGCTGCAGTGCGTCGAAATAGTCGCGCCAGTTTTCGGGGACGCTGCCGGGGTTGGCCAGGTAGTTTTCGTACATCTCCTCGACGTACGGAGCGTTGCCGCCAAACAGGTAGGAATTGCCTTGGTAGGCCGTGTAGACGGTGCTGGGATCACTCATGCTTCGCTGACTTTCTACCTCCCTTCAGGAGGCATTGGCTGGTTGGGAAACCTTCCGCGACACGGCTGGACCGGATGGCGGATGCGACTGTGGCTGGGGAAGGGCCTTGTGCGGGTTCGATTGTGCCACCGAATGGTGCGCGTGTCTGCTTCAGGGCAAAAGCATTGCTCCAGCGCAAGCAGGATTGGTGCGGCTTGCGGGCCATTTTCGGCCTGCAGGCCGCGCCAATGCTGCTTGAGCGATTTCAGGCAGAAAGCTGGTCGCGAATCTGCTGCAGGGCTGTCGGGTCCTCGATGGTGGTCAGGTCGCCCGCCTCGCGGCCCTCGCACACCGCCTGGATGGCACGGCGCAACAGCTTGCCGCTGCGCGTCTTGGGCAGCAGCGTAACGAAACGCACGCGGGACGGGCGCGCCACGGCGCCGAGCGTCTCATCGACCCGCTTCATGATCTCGCCCTCGAGCTTGAGCCTGGCGGCCGCGTCGCCCAGGGCCGAGGCATCCTTGGCGATGACGAAAGCCATCGCCACCTGGCCCTTGAGCTGGTCGGCCACACCCACCACGGCCACCTCGGCGACGTTAGGGTGGCCGGAGATGCTTTCCTCGATCTCGCGCGTGCCCAGACGGTGGCCGGCCACGTTGATCACGTCGTCGGTGCGGCCCAGGATGTAGAAATAGCCGTCCTCGTCGCGGATGCCCCAGTCGAAGGTGCTGTAGACCAGCTTGCCGGGGATGCTCTTCCAGTAGGTGTTGACGAAGCGCGCGTCGTCGCGCCATATGGTCTGCATGAAGCCGGGCGGCGTAGGGCCTTCGATCACCACCACGCCCTTCTCGTTGGCGCCAGTGAGCTCCTCGCCGGTGTTCTCGTGCAGAAGCTTGACCTTGAAGCCGTACATCGGCACGCCGGGGCTGCCGAACTTGCTGGGCGCTTTCTCCACGCCGTTGGCAATCGTCAGGATGGGCCAGCCGCTTTCTGTCTGCCAGTAGTTGTCGATGATGGGCACGCCGAGCGAATCGGAGATCCAGCGTCCCGTGGGCTCGTCCAGTGGTTCGCCCGCCAGGAACAGCGCCTTCAGGCTGGACAGGTCGTATTTCTTCAGGAACGCCTCATCCTGCTTCTTGAGCACGCGCACCGCCGTGGGCGCGCTGAACATGACGCTGACCTTGTACTTTTCCACCAGGCTCCACCAGATGCCGGCGTCCGGACGGATGGGCAGGCCCTCGTACATGATGGTCGCCATGCCGGCAATCAGGGGGCCGTAGACGATGTAACTGTGGCCCACCACCCAGCCGATGTCGCTGGTCGAGAAGTAGGTCTCGCCTGCTTCTCCCTGGAAGATGTGCTTCATGCTGGCGGCCAGCGCCACGGTGTAGCCGCCCGTGTCGCGCTGGACCCCCTTGGGCCGGCCGGTCGTTCCACTGGTGTAGATGGTGTAGCTGATCTCGCCCGATTCCAGCCACTCGCAAGGCACC
>CALRME020000380.1:0-4001 GCA_943369045.1 Sphingobacterium thalpophilum | reverse complement strand
CGGGCCATTGGCGTCGGCCGCGAGCACGGCGCGCCGCGGGCCGACGGACTGCAGCACCAGCCCTTCATCGACGCGGCTGCCCACGCGGTAGGGCCTGGCCGGCTTGCCATCGATGGCTATCAGCGCGGCGCCGCCCTGCGAGGCGGCCGAGACCACACCCACCAGGTTGAAGCGGGCATTTGGATTGACGAATGGGATGGCGGCCTGCGTGACCGGCCCCGCGCCCAGCAGGCGCCCAACGGCGGCCGGGTCGGCAGCCGTCGCACCGGCCGAACTCTGCAGTGCGGGCAGCGGCGCCTGGCGTGCCGTGAGCTTCAGGCCCCAGTAGGCGGCGCTCGCAGCCACCAGCGCCCACAGGACGAAGCTCGCGCTGCGGGGCGCCCATCTGCTTTGCATAGTCATCGTGGCCATGCGGGCGATTATCATTGAACGATGAAGCATTCCCTGCAAAGCCTGCGGCGCTCGGCCCGCTCCGGCTTCACCCTGATCGAACTGATGGTGGTGCTGGTCATCATCGGCGTGCTGGCCGCGCTGATCGTGCCCAACGTGCTTGACCGCGCCGACGATGCGCGCGCCACTGCCGCCAAGACCGACGTCAACAACCTGATGCAGGCGCTCAAGCTGTACCGGCTCGACAACCAGCGCTACCCGTCGTCCGAGCAGGGCCTGCAGGCGCTGATTGCCAAGCCCACCGCCGGCGCCATCCCGCCCAACTGGAAGCCCTACCTGGAAAAGCTGCCCAACGACCCCTGGGGCCGGCCCTACCAGTACCTCAACCCGGGCGTGAAGGGCGAGATCGACGTGATGTCCTTCGGTGCAGACGGCCAGGCCGGCGGCGAGGGCAAGAATGCGGACGTCGGCAGCTGGCAGTGAAGTAGCCCCTGCCAGGGGCTTCACACTGCTGGAGCTTCTTGTTGTCGTAGCGATCATCGCTATCGCGACCGCTGGCGTGAGTTTCGCCATGCGCGACTCCTCAGCGACTCAACTCGAACGCGAAGCCCAACGTCTCGCAGCACTTCTCGAATCCGCACGCGCGCAATCCCGCGCCGGCGGGATGCCGGTGCGCTGGCACACCACCGGCGGCGGCTTCAAGTTCGACGGCCTGCCGCCCAAGGCCCTGCCAGGTGAATGGCTCTCGGCCGACACCCAGGTGCGCGGCACCGCGGTGCTGATGCTGGGGCCGGACCCCATCATCGGCCGCCAGGAGATCTGGCTGACCACCGGCACCCAGCCCGACCGTTCGCTGCGCATCGCCACCGACGGCCTGCGACCGTTTGCCGTGACCGCGCCGGACGCCCCATGAAAAGCCCGGCCCGCGGCTTCACGCTGATCGAGATCCTGGTGGCGCTGGGCATCGTTGCCATCGCGCTGGTCGCAGGCCTGCAGGCCACCACCGCCCTGACCAACAACGCGCTGCGCCAGTCGGACGTGCTGCTGGCCCATGTCTGCGCCGAGAACGAGCTGGTCAAGGTGCGGCTGTCAAAGCAGTTGCCGGGTGTGGGCGAATCCAGCGTGCCCTGCGAGCAGGCAGGCAAGGCCTTCAGCGTGAACGTGACCGTGGCGCCCACGCCCAACCCGAGCTTCCGGCGCGTCGATGCGCAGGTGTTCGACGGCGCCTCTCCCGTGCTGCGCATCTCCACGGTCGTAGGGCGCTATTGATGGCTTTCCCGAAGCGCCGCCCCCGCGGCTTCACCCTTGTCGAGTTGCTGGTGGCCACAGCGATGATGGCGCTGCTGGCCATCCTGAGCTGGCGCGGCCTGGACGGCATGACGCGGGCACAGGTGCAGACCAGCGCGCGCGCCGACGAGGTGCTGGCGCTGCAGGTGGCGCTGGCGCAATGGGGCGCCGACCTGGACGCCGTGGCGCAGCTGCCCCAAACCACACCACTGGACTGGAACGGCCGTGTGCTGCGCATCACACGCCGCAGCACGGCCTCGGTCACCGATGGCGTGCTGGTGGTGGCGTGGACCCGCCGGCTGGTCGACGGCCGCGGCCAGTGGCTGCGCTGGCAGTCACCGCCCGTCACCGGCCGCGGCGCCTGGCAGGAGGCCTGGCAGAAGGCGGAGATCTGGGCGCAGAACCCGGGCGACGAGGAAAAACGGCGCGAGGTGACGGTGACGCCGCTGGACGAGTGGCAGATCTTCTACTACCGCTCCGACGCCTGGAGCAACCCGCTGTCGAGCGACGCCACCACCGCCAGCCCGTTTCCCGCGGCGGTTGCGGCCGCCACCGGCGTGCAGGCCACGGTCATCCCGGATGGCGTGCGGCTGGTGCTGACGCTGCCGCCCGGCCAGGCACTGGCCGGCAAGCTCACGCGTGACTGGGTGCGGCCCACTGTCGGCGGAGGCAAGGCGTGAGGCCCGGCGGCGTGCGAATCCACGCACGGCGCGGTGCCGCCCTGCTCGCCGCGATGCTGACCGTCACGCTGGTCGCCACGTTCGCCGCCGCGGCGCTGTGGCAGCAGTGGCGCAGCATTGAGGTCGAAACCGCCGAGCGCTCGCGCATCCAGTCGGGCTGGGTCCTGACCGGCGCGCTGGACTGGTCGCGCCTGATCCTGCGCGAAGACGCGCGCTCGGGCGGCGCCGACCACCTGGCCGAGCCCTGGGCCGTGCCGCTGGAGGAAGCCCGCCTGTCCACCTTCCTGGCCGCAGACAAGAACGCCAGTGTCGACCCGGGTGCCGACAACGCCTTCCTGTCGGGCCAGATCATCGACCTGCAGTCGCTGCTCAACGTCAACAACCTCATCGACGGCACGCGTATTTCCGAGCCCGCACTGCGCAGCTTCACGCGGCTGTTCGACCTTCTGGGCCTGCCGCCGGCGCAGCTGAACAAACTGGTGGAAAACCTGCGCTTTGCCGCTGACACCAGCGCGGGCAACCTCTCGGGCAACTTCGCGCCGCTGATGCCCCAGCGCGTTGAGCAGCTTGCCTGGCTTGGGCTCCCGGTGCAAAGCGTCGCCGTGCTGCAGCCCTTCATCACCTTGCTGCCCTCGCGCACGCCGGTGAACCTCAACACCGCCAGCGCGGAAGTGATCTACGCGGCGGTGGACGGCATCAGCCTGGCCGACGCACAGCGCCTGGTCGCCGAGCGCGACCGCTCGCATTTCCGCACCGTTGCCGACGCGGCCAAGCTGGTACCGGGCGTGACCGCCGCGCTGGGCGACGGCCAGGCCGGCGTGGCCTCGCGCTTTTTCGAGGTGCGCGGCCGGCTGCGGCTGGACCAGATGACGGTGGAAGAACGCTAGGTGCTGCAGCGCGACGGCCTGGAGGTGCGGGTGCTGCAGCGCGAGCGCGGCGTGGTCGACGCCACTGTGCTGGCGGTGCCGGAACCGGAGGCCAGACGCTGAAAACGCACAAGCAGTATTGGTGCGGCCTGCGGGCCTTTTCTGGCCTGGAAGCCGCACCAACACTGCTTGAGGCAAGACGTCGCCTTCTCCTGCCGTGAGAGAAACCGGCTTCCCTACAATCCCCGCTCAATGGCCACACTGATCGTCACCCTCCCGCAACAGGCAGCATCGACCGCCACCGACCTCGACTGGCTGCTGACACCCGACGGCAGCACGCTGGCCGATCACGGCGCGGCGCCTGCCGCCCTCCTGCCCCGCGCCTCGGGTGCGGCCGCCGAAGTGGTGGCGGTGGTGCCCGCCTCGGCGCTCTCCTGGCACAGCGTCGAGCTGCCCAAGGGCACACAGTCCGGCTCGCCGCGCCTGCGCGCCGTGCTCGACGGCCTGCTGGAAGACCGGCTGCTGGATGAGACGGCTGACCTGCATTTCGCGCTGCAACCCCAGGCCAAACCCGGCGCGCCGGTGTGGATCGCGGCCTGCAACCGCGCCTGGCTGCGCCAGCACCTGCAGGCACTCGAAGCGGCCGAGCGGCCGGTCTCGCGCATCGTTCCTGAATTCACGCCCGGCGACACGCTGGCCCTGCACGCCATCGGCGGCCCTCAGCAGGCCCAGCTGGTGCTGACCGGCCCGGCCGGCGTGCTGCTGCTGCCGTTGCACG
>CALRME020000379.1:0-4009 GCA_943369045.1 Sphingobacterium thalpophilum | reverse complement strand
TGCCGCGATCAGCGCGCCACAAAACAGCCGCGCCAGTTCCGCCATCCTTGCATCCATGTCATTGCCTCAAAGCTCTTCAGAGAGGGAAATTCTGGGTGCGCAAGGCGCCGGCCAAACGTCACCAGCTGCAAGGCTGTCGACGCGGCCGTTACAACTACGCTGGTACGGCGACTGCCTCGGCCGGGGTGCCAGGCTCGGCTTCACCGCCCAGCGCCTCAAGCAGGTCGGGGATCAGGCCCGACAGTTCGCCCGTCAGGATGGCCGCGTCGGCATCGAAGCCGTCGTCGTCCTTGCCGGGCTTGTCCACGCCTTCCATCACCACGTCCAGCAGCTGCAGCTTCTTGACCTGCGCGCCTTCGGTGAGCATGAACGAGACGCGGCTGTTCCACGTCATGCCCAGCTGGGTGGGCAGCTTGCCTTCCTTGATGTGCTGGGCCACCTCATCGATCTCCAGCGTGTGGCGTGCATAGCGCACCACCGACTTCTGCCCGTCGGTGGACTTGAGCTCGCAGTCCTGGTCGATGGTGAAGTTGTGCGGGGCTTCCCGTGTCGTGAGCCAGTGCGACATCGAAGCCGACGCAGACATGCCCGTCTGCACCGGCTTGAGCGTCATCGGCGTGGAGCCGGGGATGGACGCCAGCGCGTCCAGCAGGCAGGTCACCAGCCGGTCGGCGCCGCCCACACTCGCCGTGTCGGCCACCAGCATGCGGTTGACCGGGTCCAGCCACAGCAGCGTGGCCGAGCGTTTGGTGAAGGCGCGCGGCATCAGCTCGAAGATGACTACTTCCATGAATTCCTTCTTCAGCTTGGCGGCGACGCTCTCGTTGCCCGTTTCATTCTTGTAGCGCTCGATGCGTTCCTCGACGCCGGCCTTCACCGCCGAAGCAGGCAGCGGGCGCCGCTCGGTAGCCAGCTTCATGATGATCTGGCCGCCAATGCTTTCGGCCAGCACCGTGCTCTTGTTGCCGCGCGGCGCCACCCAGCCGAACGACTCAGGCTGTGTGGGCGCGCAGGGCACAAAACGCAAAGCCTGCAGCGCGTTTTCGAGGGCGTCTAGTGGGGGGAGGACGAAGTCGGGGGCGATGCGGCAGAAGGAGGCGGTCTTGAACATGAAATCCAGCGGAAAGAAGGCAAAAAGGAAGCGAGCGCGGATGCTACCAGCCGCCCGCTCCGGCCCTCCGGACTTATTTCCGCTTTGCCACCCAGGCCGCGATCTTCTCGCTGTCGCCTATCAGTTCACCGTTGACGAATAGCTGCGGCACGGTGCGCGCCTTCGCAATCGCGCCCAGCGCGCGGGTGCGGATGGTGTGGGGCAGGTCCACTTCCGCGAACTCGATGCCCGCGTCGTGCAGCTGCTTTTTGGCCGCAGCGCAGAAGCCGCAGCCTTCGCGCGTGAGCAGGGCGATCTGGTCGGGCTCTTTCGCGTCCTTGTTCACGTAATGCAGCAGAGTGTCGGCATCCGACACCTTGAACGGGTCGCCCGGCTCGTCGGGCTCGATGAACATCTTGTCGACCATGCCGTCCCTGACCAGCATCGAATAGCGCCACGAGCGCTTGCCGAAGTTCAGGTCGCTCTTGTCCACCAGCATGCCCATCTGCTCGGTGAAGGCGCCGTTGCCGTCGGGCAGCACGAAGACGTTGTTGCACTCCTGGCTCCTGGCCCACTCTTCCATGACGAAGGGGTCGTTGACGGCGATGCAGACCACCTGGTCGACGCCGTTGGCCTTGAAGGCCGGCGCCAGCTCGTTAAAGCGCGGCAGGTGTGTGCTCGAGCAGGTCGGCGTGAAAGCCCCCGGCAGCGAGAACACGGCCACCGTGCGGCCCTTGAAAAGTTTGTCGGAAGTTGTCTCTTTCCACTCGCCACCATCGCGGTAGCGGAACGAGACTTTGGGGACCGGCTGGCCTTCGTGCGATTTGAGGTTTGGCATAGGCCGCCATCTTCGCGCAAACCGGCGTTTACGTGTGGTGCTGGCGCTTGCCCATCGCGTATTCGGCGCGCCGCCTGCGTTCGGCCAGTGCCAGCAGTTCCAGGCGCTGCGGCGCAGGAAGCGACTTCACGACGTCGAAACCGAAGCTCAGCACTTTCTCCTTTTCAAGAAGATCGGCTGCAATCGCGCGGCGAAGCGATTCGAGGTGTGCCTGGCCTTTGACGGTGGTGCTCATGGAAATCCTTGTACGCTCCCTGCGCCAGCTTTCAACGCCGCAGGCAGCGGTGCCGCCGACGCCAATCGGGTTAAGCGCCGGTAAACACTGTATCGGCGGCAAGCTCAGCCACAGGCTTAGTGCTTGCCATGCCGCGACACGTGATCGGTGCGCATCATCTGCTCAGCCAGCGCCAGCAGTTCCGCGCGTCGCGTGGCTGGCAGCGACCGGGTCGTGGAGATGCCTTTCATGACCGCCTGCTGCTTCTCGGCGAGGTCCAGCGCGATCGCGCGGCGCAGCTCGTCGAGATAGTGTTGGCCTTTGTCGGTGGGCGTCATGGTGATTGGTCCGGTCACGACTGGATTCTCGCGCCGCCGCCCCGGCGTGCCTTAAGCAATATGCTTGCAGGACCCAGTGACTTATTCCCGGTGTTGGTGCGGGCTGCCGGTCGGCGCTCCCCAATTCATGGGATAGCCAGATGCCCCGGACTTCCCCAGACTCACGCTTCGCTGTAGAGCTAATTGCCTCAAGGATGTAACGTGAAAAACTGGTTGCTGGCGGTTTTGACCTGTGTTTTTAGTCTCAACGCATTCAGCCAGCAGGACTTGCGGCACATGCGCGGGGCCCACGCCACAAGCAACTACGGCGTCAATGTGGCGGGGTTCCGCAAGACGGTGTTCACCGCACCGGAAACCATCACCGCAGAGCGCGTCACCGTCCAGACCAGCCGGTCGGTCAGCGCCTTCGGCACCTGGGACCTCGCTGCCGTCAAGCTCTCCGGCGTCACCATCGGCAGCAGCCCCAAGCTGGCGAGCGCCGGCTTCTGGATGTCGACCAACCCGATCACCGGGGCGATGGGCCTGGCCTTCAACCCGTCGCTTGACCCGTCGACCGCGGCCGTCCCGGGGTTCACGGGTGACCTCGTCCTGGGGCGCGCTGTCGACGGCACCATGGACCTGTCGCAGATGCCCAGGGCGACCGGCACGGCGCTGCGGTACGCGATCGCTGCGGCCATGAACGGGTCGGCCCTCGTCAGCGGCGCCACCTACCAGACCAGCGCCGATTCCGCCCTTGGGCGCACGACCCTTATGCAGGCGCTGGACGCGGTGAAGACCTCGATCACGCAGCACGAAGGCGCCCGGGCGCGGTACTTTGAATTCCTGCGCAGCCAGAACGTCGAGTGGATTGCCATCACCCTGCCCGTGTTCACTGACAGTATTGCCGACCCAACCGTGCGCCTGAAATACCGGCCCGCCAGTGATACCGGCTCGCCCTACAGTTTCGACGAGGTCGACCTGGAAGACTTCATTCGCGCCGCCAAGCGCGCGGAATTCAAGGTGACGATCGGCTTTGAGTTCTACCCCGTCGTCATGGATGTGAGCCCGGCATCGCCCGGATGCGGCACGCCTGCCTACAAACCCAACCGCTGGCTGCTCGGGCAACCGGCGGTGTACCCAACCAGGGTGCAGGGTGAGTCCTGCATCAACCCGGCCGACTGGTGGTGGGCGCCATCGCATCCCCTGCACGCCCAGAACGTCGCGATCTTCTGGAACTCGTTCACCCAGATTGCCGTCCAGTATGCGGCGCTGGCCCAGCGTGCCGGCGTCGACATCTTCCTGCTCTCGACCGAGCAGGACAACCTGTTCCGAACGCGTGCGGCGGCGGCGCCGTATACCAACCACTTCCGCAACGAACTGACCACCATGGTCAATGCAGTGCGCGCGGTCTACAGCGGCACTGTGACCTACGAGCAGCTCTGGACATCCATCGCCGAGCCGGGTCAGTATGCCGGTGGCAACGGAACGGTTGCGGCCTTCGATGGCGTGTTCGACGACCTGGGCTTCAATGTGGTGGCGCTCAGCGCCTA
>CALRME020000378.1:0-4025 GCA_943369045.1 Sphingobacterium thalpophilum | reverse complement strand
GTAGATCACCGCGTAGCCCACGAAGGTGGCGAAGGTCAGCCACATGGTCAGCGGGTTCACCCAGACATACAGCACCCAGGAGCCGGCCGCGCACAGCACGGCCGAGAACAGCAGGGTCTGCCAGTCCGACAGTTCGCCCTTGGCAGTGGGCCTCCAGGCAGTGCGGCGCATCTTGGCGTCGATGCCCTTTTCGACGATGCAATTGAACGCCGCGGCGGCGCCGGCCACCAGCCAGATGCCGAGGAAGGCCAGCGCGGCGATGCGCACGTCTTCGAGTGAAGGCAGGCCCGGCACCGCCAGCACCATGCCGATCAGCGCGCAGAACACGATGAGCTGGATCACGCGCGGTTTGGTCAGCGCGTGGAACTGTTTGATCACGGCCATGGAGATCATGCGGACAGCCTCGATGCGTTCAGATGCGAGGCGCTCACCGTGTCGGCGGCCACGCGGCTTTCGCACAGCGCCCAGGTTAGCACCACCGCCAGCGCGGCGGCGCCGCCGGTGTGGCCGACGGCGGCCACCAGCGGCCAGTCCAGCACCACGTTGGACAGGCCCGAGCCGAATTGCCACAGGGCCAGTCCCGCGACCCAGCGGGCCTGCTTGCGCAACGCATGAACCCGGTTCAGGCGCCAGGCCACCAGGCCCAGCACCACGAACAGCGCATAGGCAAAGAGGCGGTGGGTGTAGTGGATGGCCGTCAGCGCCGAAAAGCCGATGTGCTCGCCCTCGCCCGTCATGCCCAGCTCGCGCCACAGCTCGAAGCCCTGGCGGAAATCCATCGACGGCCAGAAGCTGTTCTGGCAGTCGGGGAAGGTGTTGCAGGCCAGCACGGCGTAGTTGGTGCTGACCCAGCCGCCGAGCGCGACCTGCACCCACAACATGGCGAAGGCCGCGACCAGCAAGGCGCGCGACGCCGGCGCGATGGGCACGGGTTGCGTTTCGCGGTGCGCATGCACGTAGCCTACGGCCTGCTTGCACAGCAGCGCCAGCAGCACCAGGCCGCCGATCAAATGCAGCGTGACGATGGCGGGGAACAGCTTCATGGTCACCGTGAGAGCGCCGAACGCGCCCTGCAGGCAGACCCAGACCAGCGTCAACGTGGGCCACCACGGGCTCACCGGCACACCGCCCTGGTTGTGCTTGCGCTGCATCCAGGTGCCGGCTGCCAGCATCAGTATCAGCACGCCGACGCCCGTGGCCAGGTAGCGGTGGATCATCTCGACCCAGGCCTTGCCGTGTGTCACCGGGCCGGTGGGCATGGCTTGCTGGGCCTGGCTGATCTGCGCATGGGCCCCGGTGGGCGTGGCGTTGCCGTAGCAGCCGGGCCAGTCAGGGCAACCCAGGCCGGAATCGGTCAGCCGTGTGAATGCGCCAAAGAGCACCAGGTCGAAGGTGAGGAACAAGGTGAGCACCGTGAGCGCCTGCAGCCTTCGCGCTGGCGTGGCATGGCGGGTGCGCAGCAGCACCCAGGCCAGCGGGCCCGTGGCCACGGCCGCGCCGGTGAGCATCAGGCGCAGCAGGGGCGAGAGGTCGTAGAGCGGCGCGTCCATGGCTACTTCTGTGGCGATGCCTGCGGGCGGCCCGCTTCGTCCCAAGACGCCGAGGCGCGCAGCACGCGCTCGATGTCGCGCTTGGCGCGGGGAGCGGTGGAGCGGTCCAGCCCGGTGGGGAAACGCATCATCCAGTTGCCGATGGGGTCCACCAGGTAAAGGTGGTCGTCCAGCGCCTGGCCTTGCGCGGGCGCCAGCCACTGCGAAAGCTGCGCGCCGTCGACGCGCAGCACTGTGGCCTGGCGCAGCGCCGGCACCAGCGCATCACGCACCGGAGCGTCGTCACGCACCAGCCAGACCCAGTCGAGGCGGTCTTTCTCCTTGCCCAGGCCCTCGCGCAGCTGGCGCTGCAGGTAGAGGTGCTGCTCGCAGGGTCCGGCGCAGGCGCCGCCGGCCACGCTCACCAGCAGCCATTGGCCGCGCAACGTGGGCAGCGCGACGCTCTTGCCGCCCAGCGTAGTCCCGGTGATGGCGGGAAGCGGCCGCTGCGGGTCGACCAGCTCGCCGAACACCCGCCGCGCTTCCGGACGGATCACGTAGTAGGTGAAGTACGAGGCGATCACGGGCGCCGCGCAGACCAGCAGCACGATGATCATCTTCAGGCGGCCGCGCGTGGTGCGCTGCGCTGGGCCTTCGACCGCATCCTGCGGTGAGGGCAGCGAGTGCACGGTCAGGCCGAGCGGCTCGTCAGGCGGGCCGCTGTTGGCGCCGGGGGGCAATGAACTGGAACCAGACATAAAGAATCGCGATCAGGCCGCTCAGGGCGAACCATTGGAATGCATAGCCGTAATGTTTGCCGACGCCGCTGGTGACTTCCGGCCACTCTCGCAGCAGGCCGTCGGCAGCGGAGCCGGTCTGCACCACAGAAAGGCCAAACAGGGGAAGCCGGGTTTCGGCGCTGAAATCCGCCAGGTCCAGATTTTGCCGGATGGCGCCGGCGGGGCTGTCCTTGAAGTCGTAAAGCTTGGCCGGCGGCGGGGCCATGCGGCCCGGCACCTCGACGAGGCCGGGGGGCGTCGCCACCGGTGGCAGGGAGGCCCGGTCCATGAAATTGCGCTGCGCCCAGCCGCGCTGGACCAGCACCACAGTGCCTGGCAAGGCCTCCAGCCGCAGCGGCGTGACCACGTAGAAGCCCGGCTTGCCCTGCATCTGGCGGTTGTCCAGGAAGACCGTGTGCTGGGGCAGCCAGGTGCCGCGCAATACCACGTTGCGGTAGAGCAGGTCGGACGGTGGCATAGCAGTCAGGTTGCGGGCGTCGATGGCTGGCAGCAGGTGACGCGACTCAATGCCCGCCTGCAGCGCCTCCTTCTGCGCGGCGCGGGACAGCTGCCAGGCGCCCAGTGCCAGCGTCGCTGCGACGCCCATGACGGCAGCTGCGCTGACGAGCCAGAAGCGGGCGCCCTTCATTGGATAATCGCTGCCATGAAATACATCGTCATCGTGGCCTTCATCGGCATCCTGGCCAGCCTGGGCACTGCGCTGTTCTTCATGATGCGCGGCGGCCGCGATGAAGCCTCCAAGAGCCGCAACATGGCACGCGCGCTGGCGCTGCGTGTCGGCTTCTCGGTGCTGCTGTTCGTCTGCATCCTGGTGGCCTGGAAGATGGGCTGGGTCAATCCCACGGGCATTCCGCCAGGGCAGTAAGCGCCGCGCGAATCAACAAAAAAGCGCCTCGCGGCGCTTTTTTCGTTGGCGTGGGCCCCCGGGTGCATCAGAGCCAGTAGACGAGGATGTAGAGGCCCAGCCAGACCACGTCCACGAAGTGCCAGTACCAGGCGGCGCCTTCAAAGCCGAAGTGGCGCTGCGCCGTGAAGTGGCCCTTTTGCAGGCGCAGCGTGATGAACAGCAGCATCAGCATGCCGACGAACACGTGAAAGCCATGGAAGCCGGTGAGCAGGAAGAAGGTCGAGCCGTACATGCCCGACGACAGCTTCAGGTTCATCTCGTGGTAGGCGTGGTAGTACTCGTAGCCCTGCACGAACAGGAAGACCAGGCCCAGCAGCACGGTGACCCACATGAAGCGGATGGTCTTGCTGCGGTTGCCTTCGATCAGGGCGTGGTGGGCGATGGTGATGGTCACGCCCGAGGACAGCAGCAGGGCTGTGTTGACGGTGGGCAGCGAACCGGTGATCGACTGCCACACACCGGAGATGAACGAGTGGTTCCAGACTTCAGCAGGCACCGAGGCCAGCGGCTTCATGGCCTGGAAGGGTTCGATGATGCCAGCCGGCGAGGTGGTGGCACCGGCGACGATGGTGGGCCAGGCGGCCTTGAAATCGGGCCACAGCAGCGCATTTTCCAGGCTGCCCAGGGCCGGCACCGAGTGGGCACGGGCCCACCACAGCGCGGAGAAGAAGGCGCCGAAGAACATCACCTCCGAGAAGATGAACCAGCTCATGCTCCAGCGATAGGACAGGTCGATCTTGTGGCCGTAGCTGCCGCCTTCGCTTTCGCGGATGGAGTCGCCAAACCACT
>CALRME020000377.1:0-4035 GCA_943369045.1 Sphingobacterium thalpophilum | reverse complement strand
CAGGCCTTGACGTCGTTGACCTGTTCGTTGAATTCGGCCTGGCTCAGGGCCGTGCCGATCTCGCGCGGGAGCGCGTCGCGCACCGAGAAAACGCCCAGGATGCGGGCGCCGGGCGCCACGATGGGCAGGTGGCGAAAGCCTTTCTCGATCATGATCACCACCGCGTCGGACACGGGCGTTTCCGGCGGCACACAGATCGGTTTGGGCGTCATCACCTCGCGCATGGTGACGCGCTCGGCGTCCAGGCCTTTGGCCAGCACCCGCGTCATCAGGTCGCGCTCGGTAACGATGCCCAGCAGCACATCCGGCGGCTCCATGATCAGCACGCTGCCGCAGTTGGCCCGGGTCATCACGCCGGCGGCCTCGCGCACCGTCGCCGCGGGCCCCAGGCTGATCACATGGCTGCGGTTGATGGACTGGAAGACAGTGCGTTCGGCCATGGTGCAACCCCTTGAAAAGCCCCTAGCGAAGCGAGGCGTTGAGCTTGTCCAGTGCTGCAGTGCCGGGACACAGCTGCGCCGTTCCCTGGGCATTGAGCGGCGCCTGGCTGGTGTTCATGGCCGTGTGCAGGTCGGTGGCCAGCGGGTCCACATACAGAAGGCCGGTCACGACCTCGCCCATGGCCTGGTGCTTCTGCATGTAGGCCATCGCGGCGACGCGGTCGGTGGGGTTGTAGTCGGCATGCAGGCTGCGCAGACGCAGCAGCGTGCCGTCGTGCTGGCGCACGTCCACCACCTCGCCGGGGCCGGCCTGCAACGTGATCTCGTCGCGCGAACTGATGAAGTCGATGCGGCTGACGGCCTCGTTGTGCTCGCGGACGTAGTCGTAACTCTTGGTGCTGCCGGGGTGGTTGTTGAAGGCAACGCAGGGGCTGATGACGTCGATGAAGGCCGCGCCGCCATGGCTGATGGCGCCCTTGATCAGCGGCACCAGCTGCTCCTTGTTGCCCGAGAAGCTGCGCCCCACATAGGTGGCCCCCAGCTGCAGCGCCATGGCCACCAGGTCGATCGGGCTGTCGCTGTTGGAGACGCCCTTCTTGCTCTTGGAGCCCTGGTCGGCCGTGGCCGAGAACTGGCCCTTGGTCAGGCCATAGACACCGTTGTTCTCCACGATGTAGGCCATGCGCACGCCGCGGCGCATGGCATGGGCGAACTGGCCCAGGCCGATGGAGGCCGAATCGCCGTCACCCGAGACGCCCAGGTACAGCAGGTCGCGGTTGGCCAGGTTGGCGCCAGTGAGCACCGAGGGCATACGGCCGTGGACGGTGTTGAATCCGTGCGAGGCGCCCAAAAAGTAATCGGGGGTCTTGGAACTGCAGCCTATGCCCGACAGCTTGGCGACGCGGTGCGGCTCGATGTCCAGCTCCCAGCAGGCCTGCACGATGGCCGCCGAGATCGAATCGTGCCCGCAACCGGCACAAAGGGTGCTGACCTTGCCTTCGTAGTCGCGCCGGGTGTAGCCGACCTTGTTGGTCTCCAGCGTGGGGTGGTGCAGGCGGGGTTTGGCAAGGTAGGTCATACGGCTTTCTCCCGGGTCTGGCCGGGTGCGGCAGCCACTTCGGCGGCGCGCACATGCTCCGTGACGGCACGGGTGATGAATCGGGCGGTGATCGGCGTGCCATCGAAATGCAGCACACGCACCAGCCGGTTGGGGTCGGCGTCGAACTCGTTGACCAGCAGGCTGCGCAGCTGGGCATCACGGTTCTGCTCAACCACGAACACCTGGTCG
Source organism: Sphingobacterium thalpophilum (assembly GCA_943369045.1). Taxonomy (GTDB): domain Bacteria; phylum Pseudomonadota; class Gammaproteobacteria; order Burkholderiales; family Burkholderiaceae_C; genus Ramlibacter. The sequence continues at coordinate 2,307 of CALRME020000377.1, read as the reverse complement.
TGCTCGCGGATGAAGCGCGCCACGCTCTCGGGGAACGGGAAGGCCCGCAGCCGCATGGCGTCGATGTGGATGCCCTGCTGCGCCATCACGTCCAGCGCCTCGGCCATGGCCGGGCTGGTGGAGCCGAAGTACAGGACGCCCAGCCGCGTCTTGCGGGCCGCCGGCTTGAGCACCGGCTGCGGCACCAGGCCGGCCGCGGTCTCGAACTTCTTGAGCAGCCGCTCCACGTTGTACATGTAGTCCTGCCCGCGCTCCGAATAGCGGGCATACGGGTCGCGTGTGGTGCCGCGGGTGAAGTAGCTGCCCTTGGTCGGGTGGGTGCCCGGCAACGTGCGCCAGGGGATGCCGTCGCCGTCCACGTCCTTGTAACGGCCGAAGTCCTTGCCGGCCTCCAGCTCCTGCGCCGTCATGACCTTGCCACGGTCGTAGTCGCGGCCCTCTTCCCAGGCAAAGGGCTTGCACAGGCGCTGGTTCATGCCGATGTCCAGGTCGGTCATCAGGAACACCGGCGTCTGCAGACGGTCGGCCAGGTCCAGCGCCGCCGCCGCATGCTCGAAGCATTCGTGGGGATCTTCGGGAAACAGCAGCACGTGCTTGGTGTCGCCGTGTGAGGCGTAGGCGCAGGCGGTGATGTCGGCCTGCTGCGTGCGCGTCGGCATGCCCGTCGACGGCCCGCCGCGCTGGACGTTGATGATGGTGACCGGGATTTCGGCAAAGTAGGCCAGGCCGATGAATTCGGTCATCAGCGACACACCTGGCCCCGAGGTCGCGGTAAAGGCGCGGGCCCCGTTCCAGCCCGCCCCGACCACCATGCCGATGGAGGCGATTTCGTCCTCAGCCTGCACGATGGCGAACTTGTTCTGCCCGGTGGCCGGGTCCACACGGAACTTGCCGCAGTATTTCTGGAAAGCCTCGGCCACTGAGGACGACGGCGTGATGGGGTACCAGGCCGCCACGGTGGCGCCGCCATAGACGCAGCCGAGAGCCGCCGCGCTGTTGCCGTCCACGAAGATCTGGTCGCCCACCCTGTCGGCACGCCGCACCTGCAGGCCCAGCGGCCACTTCAGGTGCTCGGTGGCGAAGTCGCGGCCCAGGTGCAGTGCCTGAACGTTCGACGCCAGCAGCTTTTCCTTGCCCTTGTACTGCTCGCCGAACAGCTTTTCGATCACCTCAGGTTCAATGCCCAGCAACACCGACAGCGCGCCCACATAAACGATGTTCTTGAACAGCTGGCGCTGGCGCGGGTCGGTGTAGACCGCGTTGCAGATCTCCGTGAGCGGCATGCCAATCACATTGATGTCGGCGCGGAACTTCGACGGCGGCAGGGGCCGGGTGCTGTCGTAGAACAGGTAACCGCCGGGCTCAAGCTCAGCCACGTCGGCGTCCCAGGTCTGCGGGTTCATCGCCACCATCATGTCGATGCCACCGCGCCGGCCCAGGTAGCCCTGCTCGGTGACGCGCACCTCGTACCAGGTCGGCAGGCCCTGGATGTTGCTCGGGAAGATGTTGCGCGGGCTCACCGGCACACCCATGCGCAGGATGGATTTGGCGAACAGTTCGTTGGCGCTGGCCGAGCCCGAGCCGTTGACGTTGGCGAACTTGATGACGAAATCGTTGACGGACTGGATTTCTTTCATCGCTCAGACCTCCACCGGCACTTTGGGCGCATTCGCGGCGGAATCCCTGGCATAGGGACCCGCCTGCGTCGTGTTGAGCAGGAACTTCTGCATATCCCAGGCGCCGGTCGGGCAGCGCTCTGCGCACAGGCCGCAGTGCAGGCAGACGTCCTCGTCCTTGACCATCACCCTGCCCGTCTTCAATTCACCAGACACATACAGATCCTGCGAAATGTTGAGCGCCGGCGCTTTCAGCCGCGTCCGCAGGTCCGTTTCCTCGCCATTGGCGGTGAAGGTGATGCAGTCCATGGGGCAGATGTCCACGCAGGCGTCACATTCGATGCAGGCCGGCTCGGCAAACACGGTCTGCACGTCGCAATTGAGGCAGCGCCCCGCCTCCTTGATGGCCGTGGCTACGTCAAAGCCCAGTTCCACCTCCACCTTGATGCTCGCAAGCGCCTTCTCGGCCTTGGCCCACGGCACCTTGTAGCGGTTGTCGTTGGAGGTGTCGTTGTCGTAACTCCACTCATGGATGCCCATCTTCTGCGACATCAGGTTGGTCATCGGGTCGGGCCGGTCCGCAATGTCCTCGCCATTGAGCATCCGGTCGATCGACACCGCCGCTTCGTGGCCGTGCGCCACCGCGGTGATGATGTTCTTGGGGCCGAAGGCCGCGTCACCGCCGAAGAAA